>JAITDH010000270.1 GCA_031282665.1 Zoogloeaceae bacterium
GCTTGCCATCGGCGGCAGTGGTTGCATTTTTTGCAACAACTGCCTCACGCTTCAGTTCGTGCGTGGCGAAAATATTTTTCAGGTGGCGCGAAATCACCGATTTATCACGCCCGAACAGAAGCGCCAGTTGCTGCAAGCTCAACCACACGGTGTCCCTGTCGAAGGAAACATCCAGTTGAATCCGCCCGTCGGCGGATTGGTAGAGCGTGATATTCGAGTGATTCACGGGCACGCGGCCTCGTTACTCCTCGCGGCGCGCTTCCAGGGCCGCGATGGCGGGCAGGGTTTTGCCTTCCAGGAATTCCAGGAAGGCGCCGCCGCCGGTGGAGATGTAGCCGACGTCGCCAGCGATGTCGAATTTGGCGATGGCGGCGAGCGTGTCGCCGCCGCCGGCGATCGAGAAGGCTTCCGAATGGGCGATGGCGGAGGCAAGCATCTTGGTGCCGCCGGAAAACTGGGCGTGTTCGAAGACGCCGACCGGGCCGTTCCAGACGATGGTGCCGGCGTTGGCGACGATCTGCGCAAGCTGCGCGGCGCTTTTCGGGCCGACGTCGAGGATGCGGTCGTGCGCGCCGACGGCGTCGACGGGGATCCTGTTGGCGCGGGCGAGCGCGGAGACTTCGTCGGCGACCACCACGTCGACGGGCAGGGGGACTTCCGCGCCGCGCGCCTGCATCAGGTCCATGATCGCCTGGGCTTCCTTGACCAGTTCGGGTTCGGCGAGCGATTCGCCGATGCGCTTGCCGGAGGCGAGCAGGAAGGTGTTGGCGATGCCGCCGCCGACGATCAACTGGTCGACCTTTTCGGCGAGCGAGCGCAGGATGGTCAGCTTGGAGGAAACCTTCGCGCCGCCGACGATGGCGACGAGCGGGCGGCCGGGATTGTCGAGGGCGCGGGAGAGGGCGTCGATTTCCGCGCCCATGAGGATGCCCGCCGCGGCGACGGGGGCGAAGCGGGCGATGCCGTGCGTGGTGGCCTCGGCCCGGTGCGCGGTGCCGAAAGCGTCGTTGACGTAGATGTCGCACAGCGCCGCCATTTTCCGGGAGAGGGTCTCGTCGTTCTTTTTTTCGCCGATGTTGCAGCGGCAGTTTTCCAGCAGTACGACCTCGCCGGACTGGATGGCGAAGCCGCCGTCCGTCCAGTTGGCGATGAGGCGCACCGGCTTTTGCAGCAATTGCCCCAGGCGCACGGCGACCGGCGCGAGGGTGTCTTCCGCACTCACGCGGCCTTCTTCGGGACGTCCCAGGTGCGAGGTCACCATCACCGCCGCGCCGCGCTCCAGGCAATACTGGATGGAGGGCAGCGATGCCTTGATGCGGGTGTCCTCGGTGATGTTCCCCGCCTCGTCCTGCGGCACGTTGAGATCGGCGCGGATGAACACGCGCTTGCCGGAAACGTCGAGATCGGTGAGTTTTTTGACGTGCATGGGTGGTTTCCTCATAGGGTTTGACCGTTATTAGAGCGTTTTCGGTTCAGATGATAACATTCGTCATTGCGGGGACGTGGCAATCGGCGCGTAGCGCGTAGGTTGGATAAGCGAAGCGTAATCCGACATTCGTTCACACCGGCGCTTGCGCCGCTATATTTGCGATGCTGCGCATCGTGGGGGACGAATGTCGGATTACGCCTTCGGCTAATCCAACCTACAAAACCGGGTTCCCACGCGTCACCCGTTATTCCACCGTGACCGATTTCGCCAGGTTGCGCGGCTTGTCCACGTCCGTGCCTTTTATCAGGGCGGCGTGGTAGGCGAGAAGCTGCAAGGGGAGTACGTGCAGGATAGGCGAGAGGAGGCCGTAGTATTCGGGCAGGCAGAGGATGTGCAGGCCCTTTTCGGCTTCTTCCGCGTGGCCGGCCTGTCCGTCCTGGTCGGTGAAGACGTAGAGTTCGCCGCCGCGCGCGCTGACTTCCTGCAGATTGGAGCGGAGCTTTTCGAGGAGCGCGTCCTTGGGCGCGACGGCGATGACGGGCATGTTTTCATCCACCAGGGCGAGGGGACCGTGCTTGAGTTCCCCGGCCGGGTAGGCTTCGGCGTGGATGTAGGAGATTTCCTTCAGCTTCAGCGCGCCTTCCAGGGCGATCGGATAGTGCCGCCCGCGGCCCAGGAAAAGCGCGTGTTCCTTGTGCGCGAAGCCGCGCGCCCAGGCGGCGATTTCCGGCTCCAGGGCGAGCACTTTTTGCAGGGCGACCGGGAGATGGCGCAGCGCGTCGAGATGGGCGGCTTCTTCCTGCGCGGCGAGCCGCCCGCGCTGCTTGGCGAGGAGCAGGGTGAGCAGGAAGAGGGCCGCCAGTTGGGTGGTGAAGGCCTTCGTGGAGGCGACGCCGATTTCCGGCCCGGCGCGGGTGATGAAGCGCAGGGCGGCTTCGCGCACGATGGCCGATTCCGCCACGTTGCAGATGGCCAGCGTCATGGCTTGTCCCAGGCCGCGGGCGTGATGCAGGGCGGCCAGGGTGTCCGCCGTTTCGCCCGATTGCGAAATGGCGACGATCAGTTGCCGGGGATTGGGGACGGAATCGCGGTAGCGGTATTCGCTGGCGACTTCCACGTTCGTCGGGATGCCGGCCAGGCTTTCCAGCCAGTATCTGGCCACCATCCCGGCGTGGCAACTGGTGCCGCAGGCGAGGATGAGCACCGATTCGACCTGGGGAAGAAGTTTTTCCGCCTGGTCGCCGAACAGGCCGGCGTGCAGCGAGCTGGCGCCGCCGACCATTTCCAGCGTGTTGGCGAGCGCCTCCGGCTGTTCGAAGATTTCCTTCTGCATGTAGTGGCGATAGGTCCCGAGTTCCACCGCGTCGGCGGAAAGCCGGGAGAGGACGACCGGGCGTTGGAGGATTTCCCCGGCTTCTCCCGCCACCCGGGAGATTTCCAGGCCATCGGCGGAAAAATCGGCGATGTCCCCGTTTTCCAGGTAGATCATCTGCCGGGTGACCTGGAGCAGCGCGGAGGCGTCGGAGGCCGCGTAGCAGCCCTGCTCGCCCACGCCGAGGAGCAAGGGAACGCCTTCCCGCGCCACGACGATCCGTCCCGGCTCGGTTTCGGAAAGCACGGCGATGGCGTAGGCGCCGCGCAGGCGACGGCAGGCCAGCCGCACGGCTTCGGCCAGGTCCGGTGTCGTTTGCAGGCAGGCGTCGATCAGATGGGCAATGCTTTCGGTATCGGTTTCGGAGGTGAAGACGTAGCCCTTGCCGGCCAGTTCGGCTTTCAGTTCGGCGTGGTTTTCGATGATGCCGTTATGGACGACGGCCAGGCGGTTGGAAATGTGCGGATGGGCGTTGTGCTCCACCGGCGCGCCGTGCGTCGCCCAGCGGGTATGGGCGATCCCGCATTCGGCCTCCAGCGCCCCGGCTTCCTTCGCCAGTTCGGCCACCCGGCCCAGGGTGCGCCGCCGTTCCAGTTTCCCCGCCCGCAAGACCGCCAGCCCCGCGGAATCGTAGCCGCGATATTCCAGCTTCCTCAATCCTTCGATCAGTATCGGCGTTACATTCTTCCTCGCCGCTGCCGCGACAATGCCGCACATCATTCATTCCCCGTATCTGTATCCGTATCCGCGGGGGGCGAGGCGTCCGTTTCGCCTTCCGCGGCCTCGTTTTCTCCTTCCGTTCCACCTTCCTCCATTTCACCTTCGCTCTCCACGTCGCTTTCCGCCACCTTTTCCAGTCCGGAGAGCTTTTCGCCCGCGTCGAGCGCGATGAGCTTCACCCCCTGGGTCGTGCGGCTCAATTCGCGAATTTCGGAGACACGGGTGCGGATCAGCACGCCGCCGGTGGTAATCAGCATCACCTCATCCTCATCCGCCACCAGCTTGGCGGCGACGATCCTGCCGTTCCGCTCGCTCGCGGCGATGGCCTTCACGCCCTGCACGCCGCGCGCGGAGTGGCGGAAATCGCCCAGGCGGGTGCGCTTTCCGTAGCCGTTTTCGGTGACGACGAGGACGGTTTCCTCTTCGCTTTTCGCGACCAGGAGGGAGATGACCTTTTGTCCTTCCTGCAAGCGCATGCCGCGCACGCCGCGCGACTGGCGGCCCATCGGGCGGACGTCGCCCTCCGCGAACCAGACGGCCTTGCCATTGTCCGAGACGAGGACGATGCCGCTCTCCCCGGTGGTCAGTTCCGCGCCGACCAGGTAATCACCCTCGTCGAGATCGACGGCGATGATGCCCGCCTTGCGGGGATTGGAGAAATTGGCCAGGGAGGTCTTCTTCACCACGCCCTGGACCGTGCACATGAAGATATAACGGTCTTCGGTGAATTCCTGCACCGGCAGGATGGCATTGATCTGTTCGCCTTCTTCGAGCGGGAACATGTTGACGATGGGCTTGCCACGGCTGCCGCGGCTGCCCTGCGGCACTTCGTAGACCTTCAGCCAGTAACATCGTCCCCGGTTGGAAAAGCAGAGGATGTAGTCGTGGCTGTTGGCGGCGAACAACTGGTCGATGAAATCGTCCTCCTTCATCGCGGTGGCCTGCTTGCCGCGACCGCCCCGGCGCTGGGCACGGTAGTCGTCGAGCGGCTGCGACTTGATGTAGCCCGCAAGGGAAAGCGTCACCACGAGATTCTGCGGCGTAATCAGGTCTTCCAGCCCCAGATCCTGCGCATAGACGACGATTTCCGAACGGCGCGCGTCGCCGAACTGCTCGCGGATGGCGACGAGTTCCTGGGAGATGATTTCGGTGGTGCGCTCGGAACGGGCAAGAATATCGAGCAGGTCGGCGATCTTCGCCAGGACTTCCCGGTATTCGTTGACGATCTTGTCCTGCTCGAGGCCGGTGAGCCGTTGCAGGCGCATCTCCAGGATCGCCTGCGCCTGCGTTTCGGAAAGCCGGTAGCCCTGTTCCGACAGGCCGCATTCGGGCGGCAGTCCGTCCGGGCGGGAGGCGTCCGCCACGGCGCGGCGCAGCATTTCCTCCACGACGCCGCTTTTCCAGACGCGCGCCAGCAGATCCCGCTTGGCGTCCGGCGGCGTCGGCGCGGCCTTGATGAGGGCGATCATCTCGTCCACATTGGACAGCGCCACCGCCAGCCCCTCCAGGATGTGCCCGCGTTCGCGCGCCTTTCGCAATTCGAACACCGTGCGCCGGGTCACCACCTCGCGCCGGTGCGAAAGGAAATGCTCCAGCATCTGCTTCAGGTTCAGGAGCCGCGGCTGGCCGTTGACCAGCGCCACCATGTTCATGCCGAAGGTATCCTGCAACTGCGTCATCTTGTACAGGTTGTTCAGCACGACCTCCGGCACTTCGCCGCGCTTCAGCTCGATGACCACGCGCATCCCGGATTTGTCCGACTCGTCCTGGATATGGGAGATGCCCTCGATCCGCTTCTCGTTGACCAGTTCGCCGATCTTTTCCAGGAGGGTCTTCTTGTTGACCTGGTAGGGAAGCTCATCGACGATGATCGCCTGGCGGCTGCCCTTTTCCATATCCTCGAAGTGCGTCTTCGCCCGCATCACCACCCGGCCGCGCCCCGTGTGATAGCCGTCATGCACCCCCTTGATGCCGTAGATCAGCCCCGCCGTGGGGAAATCCGGCGCGGGAATCATGCCGATCAGTTCATCGATGGAAATCGCCGGATTTTCGAGCAGCGCCAGGCAGCCGGCCACCACCTCGTTCAGGTTGTGCGGCGGAATGTTGGTCGCCATGCCGACAGCGATGCCGGAAGAGCCGTTGATGAGCAGGTTGGGAATGCGCGTCGGCAGAACCAGCGGTTCCTCCTCGTTGCCGTCGTAATTGGGACCGAAATCGACGGTTTCCTTGTCGATATCCTCCAGGAGCTGATGCCCGATCCTCGCCATGCGGACTTCCGTGTACCGCATCGCCGCCGCGCTGTCGCCATCCACGGAACCGAAATTGCCCTGCCCATCCACCAGCATGTAGCGCAGGGAGAAATCCTGCGCCATGCGCACGATCGTGTCATAAACCGCGCTATCGCCATGCGGATGGTACTTACCGATCACGTCCCCCACCACGCGCGCCGACTTCTTGTACGCCCTGTTCCAGTCGTTGCCGAGTTCGTGCATGGCATAAAGCACACGCCGGTGCACAGGTTTCAGCCCATCCCGCACATCCGGCAGCGCACGCCCCACGATCACGCTCATGGCATAATCGAGATAGGAGCGGCGCATTTCATCTTCGAGACTGACGGGAAGGGTTTCTTTGGCGAATTGTGGTTCCATGAGGCGGCTTTCCCTGCGAGCAATGGTGATATCTGCTCTTCCAGATTGAAAAAATAAAGCCGCTCATTCTAACATGAGGGCGCTCGATATCCTGTAGCGCCTTGCCATTGGAGG
>JAITDH010000281.1 GCA_031282665.1 Zoogloeaceae bacterium
TCCTCTTCCGGCAGCCCCAGTTGCAGGGCATTGAACCCGAACTCGTCAGCCAGCGCCGTTTCCAGTTGCGCCGCCTCCCAATCCAGCACATACCGCCCCTGCGGCGTCTGCAACCACTCCTGCCGGGAAAGCGGGGAAGGGGCAGGGTGCGCGGAAGAAGGCATGGCAAAGAGGGAGAAAATCGGGTTTGGGAAAAAGGTGGCTTCTGAAGGTCGCAAGGCGACCCTCAACATTATCCATAAATTTATGGATAATGTCGCCATGCATACCCCGCCCCCTCTTCGTTTCCTCTTCTCCCATCCGGCGCATTTCTTCGCTCTTGGTTGCGGCAGTGGGCTTTCCAGGTGGGCGCCCGGGACCATGGGAACCCTGTTTGCCTGGCTTGCCTTCGTCCTGCTGCGGCCGCATTTTTCGGAACCCGGCTTTCTCGCGTTGCTGGCAGTTTCCTTCCTCCTGGGCGTTCCGGCCATTCACAAGGCTGGCGTCGATCTGCGGGAAGCCGATCACGGCAGCATCGTCTGGGATGAGATCGTCCCTTTCTGGTGCGTGCTTTTCCTGACCCCGGCGGGGGTCTGGTGGCAGTTGGCAGCTTTCCTGCTGTTTCGCTTTTTCGACATCGTCAAGCCGGAGCCTGCCCGCTGGTTCGACCAGAAGATGAAAAACGGCCTCGGCGTCATGCTGGACGATGTCATTGCCGCCGCCTATACCCTGTTTTGTCTCGCATGGCTCAAATGGCTGCTGTGACGGAACGTTCGCTCGCCCGGCTGGCCGGACAGGTCGGCGCGACGCTGCTGGCGCGCGGGGAAAGCCTCGCCACGGCGGAATCCTGCACCGGCGGCTACGTCGCCCAGATGCTTACCGCCCTGCCCGGCGCGTCGGTCTGGTTCGAGCGCGGTTTCGTCACCTACAGCAATGCCGCCAAGGAGGAATTGCTGGATGTTCCGCCAGCCATCCTCGCCCGTCATGGCGCGGTTTCGCCGGAGACCGCCCGCGCCATGGCGCGCGGAGCGCTCGCCCACAGCCGCGCCGACTGGTCGCTCGCCGTTACCGGCATCGCCGGGCCCGGCGGCGGCACGCCGGGAAAGCCGGTGGGCACCGTCTGCTTCGCCTGGGCATATCGTCATGGCGACTGCATGGCGGCGACGGCCCATTTCGCTGGTTCCCGCCTGTCCATCCGCCGCCAGGCCGTCGCCTTCGCCCTGCGGGAATGGCCGGGAAACGGAATGCCCCCGCCAGAGCACGGAAACTGAGAAGCCACGCCCGGATTCATGTCTCGCCATTCCTTCCCTTCCTCTCCTTCCCCGCTTCCCGTTCATTCCGAGGCGTCCTCCCTTTCGACGCTGCGCCGCCTGCTGCCCTATCTCTGGGCCTACCGGGGAAGGATGCTGGCGGCCCTCGCCTGCCTGGTGGCGGCCAAGCTGGCAACGGTGGCAGCGCCGCTGGTCTTCAAGCGGATCATCGACGATCTCGATCCGACGCGGCTGGCGCCGGCCCTGCCGATCATCCTGCTTTGCCTCTATGGCGTCCTGCGCTTTGCCGCCTCGCTCTTCACCGAACTGCGGGAAATCATTTTCGCCCGGGTGACGCAGCAATCCATCCGGCATCTGGCGCTGGAGGTGTTCCGCCATCTGCACGCCCTCTCCCTGCGCTTCCACCTGGAACGACAGACGGGCGGCATTTCCCGCGACATCGAGCGGGGCACCCATTCCATCGCCACCCTCATCAATTACGCCCTCTATTCCATCCTGCCCACCCTGGTGGAAATCGCCCTGGTGCTGGGCATCCTCGTCTGGCAGTATCCGCCGGTATTCGCGCTGGTGACCCTGGCCTCGCTCATGGCCTACATCATTTTCACCGTGGCGGTGAGCAACTGGCGAATCGACATTCGCCGCCGGGTCAACGAAACCGACTCCATCGCCAATACGCGCGCCATCGACAGTCTGCTCAACTACGAGACCGTCAAGTATTTCAACAATGAATCCTTCGAGGCCCGGCGCTACGACGAGGACATGGAACAATGGGCGCAGGCGGCGACGCAAAGCCAGGTTTCCCTTTCCTTCCTCAATCTCGGCCAACAGGCGATCGTCGCCCTCGGGGTGACCGCGATGATGTGGCTGGCGGTGCTGGGCGTCGGCGAGGGCGAAATGAGCGTCGGCGATCTGGTGCTGGTCAATGCCTTCCTGATGCAGCTTTATCTGCCGCTCAATTTCCTCGGCGTGGTCTATCGAGAATTGCGGCAGGCCCTGACCGACATCGAGCGGATGTTCAAGCTGCTTTCCACCGGCAGGGAAGTGGCAGACACGCCGGGAGCGCCCGCCCTTCCCGCCGGAGCGAAGGAGGTGCGCTTCGAGCGGGTGGATTTCGCCTACGATCCGGCGCGGCCCATCCTGCGGGGCGTCGATTTCACCATTCCCGCCGGGCATACGGTGGCCGTGGCGGGAACCTCCGGCGCGGGGAAATCCACCCTCGCGCGGCTGATTTTCCGCTTCTACGACGTCGGCGGCGGCGCGATCACCTTCAACGGCGAGGACATCCGCGGGTTCACCCAGGAAAGCCTGCGCGCCGCGATCGGCATCGTGCCGCAGGATACCGTGCTGTTCAACGACACCCTGTACTACAACATCCTCTATGGCCGCCCCGGCGCGAGCCGGGAGGAGGTGCTGGCCGCCGCCCGCGCGGCGCAGCTTTCCGCCTTCGTCGAGCGCCTGCCCGACGGCTGGGAAACCCGCGTCGGCGAGCGCGGCCTGAAACTTTCCGGCGGGGAAAAGCAGCGCGTCGCCATTGCGCGCGCGCTCTTGAAGAATCCCGCCATCCTCGTTTTCGACGAAGCCACCTCGGCGCTGGATTCGCGCACCGAGCAGGCGATCCTGGCGCAGCTCGAAGCCGCCGCGCGGGGCCGCACCACGCTGGTCATCGCGCATCGCCTGTCCACCATCATGCACGCCGACGAAATCCTGGTCATGGAAGAAGGCCGCATCGTCGAACGCGGACGGCATGGCGAACTGCTCGGCAAAGGCGGGGTCTATGCGCAGATGTGGGAACGGCAACGCTCGGAACGAGGAACAGAAAATGCAATATGAAAAACGGGTGAAAAGTGTAAAGCGGAAGGTCGACGGCGTGCTGCTCCTGGACAAGCCGCGGGGACTTTCCTCCAACGCCGCGCTGCAAAAGGCGCGCCGCCTGTTCGCGGCGGAAAAGGCCGGGCACACGGGAACGCTCGACCCATTGGCCAGCGGTCTCCTGCCGCTTTGCCTGGGGGAAGCGAGCAAGTTTTCCGCCGACCTCCTGCATGCCGACAAAACCTATCGCGCCGAGGTGGCGCTGGGCGCGCGCACGACGACCGGCGACCGGGAAGGCGATGTCCTGGAAACGAGGCCGGTGACCTGTTCCGCAGAGGATGTCCGGGCGCTTCTGCCACGCTTCACCGGCGACATCCGGCAGGTTCCGCCCATGTATTCCGCCCTCAAACGCCAGGGTCGGCCGCTTTACGAACTGGCCCGGCAGGGGTTGGAAGTGGAACGCGCCGAACGGCAGGTCCATATCCATCGCCTGACGCTCCTGGAATGCGCCCTGGATGAGGCTGAGGCGACGCCCCGATTATCATTGGAAGTGCGTTGCAGCAAGGGCACCTACATCCGGGTGCTGGCGGAAGATCTGGGGCAGGCGCTCGGCTGTGGCGCGCATCTCCTGGCCCTGCGCCGCACGGCGGTCGGCGACCTGGACATCGCCCAGGCACACACCCTGGCGGCGCTGGAAACCCTGGCGGCAACGGACGAAGCCACGCTGACGGCCTGTTTGATGCCGGTCGACAGCCTGCTGCGCTCCTTGCCGGAGGCGCGCCTGACAGCGCTGGCGAGCGAACGTTTCCGGCACGGGAATCCGGTGGAGTGGGCTGGAAAATGCGCGGAAGATGGCGGCCTGGCGCGGGTGTACGACGCGGATGGCAAGCTCCTGGGTGTCGGAGAGCAGAGGCAAGACGGCAGACTATGGCCGAAACGCCTGCTGGCTACATCGTGTTCATGTGCTTGACATGCGTTGGGTAGGTTGGATTAACGCAGCGTAATCCGACATTCGTTCATCACCGACGCGAATCGCCGCTGTTCAATGTTGGAGGTAATTGGCCTGTACGACGCTCTCTCCAAAGCGTGAAGAAAACGCCAATAATCCAAAGGCCAAACAGCAAGGAGCATGTGCCGGCAACATATGCGGCCAAAATGCCAGACCAACCAAAAACAAACGCCACGAAATCCAATTGAGGCAGCATGTAAATTGGCCACTTGCCATTGAACAGTGCGTCACAGCCACCAACCATCAAATAAGCCCCAAATGCAAATGCCCCAACTGTAGCCCAGGCACCAACAGGCTTGTCATCCGCATTTTCCCTGGGAACGGGCGAGGTCTCAGACATAACGTTCAGGGACGAGTTGGATTCTTGTGTTGCCTGTTCAAATAAACCGTTATGAAGGGCAATACACAGGCTATGGAAAATGGAATGGCAGCAGCGCCTGTGTTCCCAAGGATGATACAAGCTGGAACGATGATTAGCGCGAGCTTGGAACCATAGAACTCAC
>JAITDH010000282.1 GCA_031282665.1 Zoogloeaceae bacterium
TTCCAGCCGAGCCTGCGCGGATCGGCATCGGGCAGGAAATGGGTATGGACGGCCAGGGTATCGCTGGTGACGGCGAGCGTCATGCCGGGAGAAGGCTGGAGCAGGGCGCAGTCGTCGCCCACTCCCAGGATGGCGGTGGGAGCGGGGCGGGAAAAGTAGCGCCGGATGAGGTCGAATTCCAATGCGGCCGACCTAGCCGACGACCTGGGGGATGAGTTCCAGCATGCGCCGCATGAAATTCACGATGACATCGAGCATCCAGGGGCCGGCGAGGATCAGGACGAGAAAGACGGCGACGAGTTTGGGGATGAAGGAGAGGGTCGCCTCGTTGATTTGCGTGGCGGCCTGGAAGATGCTGACGACCAGCCCGACGACGAGTGCCGTGAGCAGCAGCGGCCCGGCCAGCATCAGGGCGACTTCGACGGCCTGGCGGCCGATTTCCATGACCGTGCCGGCATTCATGTGGAGAAACTTTTCACCAGCGAGCCGATCAACAACTGCCAGCCGTCGACCAGCACGAACAGCATGATCTTGAAGGGCAGCGAAACCATGACCGGCGACATCATCATCATCCCCATCGACATCAGGAGGCTGGCGACCACCATGTCGATGACCAG
Organism: Zoogloeaceae bacterium; assembly: GCA_031282665.1. Next base: position 618 of record JAITDH010000282.1, read on the forward strand.
GAAGGGAATGAAGACCACGAAGCCGATCTGGAAGGCCGTCTTGAGTTCGCTGGTGACATAGGCGGGGATCATCACCCGCATGGGCGTGTCTTCCGGTTTTTCGATCCGCTGGATGTTGGCGAGATTGGCGAACAGGGCGAGATCGGCCTCGCGGGTCTGTTTCAGCATGAATCCCTTGACCGGCACGGAGGCACGCTCGGCGGCCTGCATGATGTTGATTTCTCCCTCGGACAAGGGGCGGTAGGCTTCGTCGTACACCCGGTCGATGACCGGCGACATGATGAAAAAGGTGAGGAAAAGCGCCAGCGCCACCAGCACCTGGGTCGGCGGCGCGGTCTGCGTGCCCATGGCGTGCCGGAGCAGGGAAAAGACGATGATGATCCGGGTAAAGCTCGTCATCAGCAAAAGACAGGCGGGGATGAAGGAAAGCGCCGTCAGGGTGAGCAGCGTCTGGATGGTCAGGGTGTAGGTGGTGCTGCCGTCAGCGCCGGGCGTGGCGGTGAAGGCGGGAATGCCGCCAGCCGCCTGCGCCCAGGACAGGGAGGGGAAAAGCAGCAGAAGGGCGGGCAGCAGGCAGGCAAGCGCCACGCCGGATCTCACGCGCGCAGGCGGCTCCGCGGGTAACTCAATGGTTGCTGTCATCATTGGTCGCATGGGGCGGGCGAAGATTGCGCATCGCCTGTGCGAAAGCGCGCACGAAAGAAGGCGGCGCTTTGTCCGTTTCCGCGCCGCTGGCCGGCGCGCTCTCCGGGGCTGTTTCGGCATATTTTTTCATCCGGTGCAGGGTGCGAATCTGTCCGGGCACGATGCCGATGACCAGCAGATCCTCGCCCGCTTCCACCAGCACGATACGCTCGCGCGGCCCGAGGGCCAGTCCGCCCAGCAGCCGGATATTCCCTTGCCCGAAACTCTTGCCGCCGAGGAATTTGCGCCCCAGCACCGCCAGCGCGACCAACAGGGCGACAATGAAGGAAAGCGCCAGCAACATTTGCAGGAAGCCGGCGGAGGACACGCCGGGCTCGCTACCGCTACCCTCGGCAGCCGCAAGAAGAGGCGAAAAAAGGAGCAGCAGCAGGAAAGGCAAGGAAGGCAAGGCGCGCATGAAAGTCATCCGGAGAATCTGCGCATTCTAGCAGAAGCCGGGAGAGGCGACGGGAGGTGTGGCGTTGGGTTGCATCGGTTTTGTAGGTTGGATGGAGCACAGCGTAATCCGACATTCGTCCCCACGATGCGCAGCATCGCAAATCAAAGAACAGCGGCGCAAGCGCCGGTGAACGATTGTCGGATTACGCCTTCGGCTCATCCAACCTACCAAGCCCGCGAAACCACGTCGCTGCGCGCCCGCGCGATTCAGAATTTCCGCCTCAATTCCCCACTTCGTCCGCGCGCTCGTGCGCTTCCTTTATCTGTTGGTTGATTTCCTCCAGGCGTTTTTCCATCGCTTCCTTCTGCGCCTTGCCTTCCTTCGCGGCCTGTGCCTCCAGCGTCGCCGCGGTGCCGGCAGCCTCCATTCCACAGGCGGACAACAAAATCCCGCACGACAGGCCCAAGACCAGGATTTTCCTTTGCATGACCTTCTCCTTTTGTTTTTCCAGCTTTCCGAATTCTATCCCACACGCGCAGAAAGGGCGGAATCTGGAGAGCGATTTCCGGTTACTTCCGGTTCACAATGCCTCGCCGATATGAGAAATGGGTAGATACAAGGCCCAAACCATGAATGGGAGCGCGAGCAGACTGAAAATGCCGAGCAATAAAGGAAGTTTCTCCTTTTGGGGCCAGGAGAAGTGAACCACGACGACCAGGATTGGCAGCAACCAGAGCAGGCTGTGATATTCGATGAGCAGCAGCGTTGCCATCGGCAGATCCGCGCCAACGGCGGTGAATCCCGAGGCGAAGTAAGGCACGATGACCGCTGGTATGAGCGCGGAAACGAAGGCGAACGCCACGCCGAGAATCAAGGGGAACAAGCTCGCCCGGGCGGGAGTGGATTGCTCTTCCGAGTCGGATGACGGGGGTTCGTATGGGTTTTCCATGGGCCGATTCTATACCTCGCGCAGCAGACTTTCAGGCTCCGATTTCCGCTCCCACCCTTGCCGCTATTCTGTCTTCCAGGCGCGCGTCCAGGCAATCGAAGGATTCGCAGGAAAGGGTGTTGGCAAGCCAGGTGATCTGCCGCTTGGCAAGCTGGCGGGTGGCGAAGATGCCCCGCTCGGCGAGTTCCGCCCGATCATATTCGCCTTCCAGGTATGACCAGACCTGGCGGTAACCGACGGCGCGCATGGAAGGAAGGTCGGGGGTGAGGCGATAGCGCTGGCGCAGTTCCTCGACTTCCTCGATCAGCCCTTCCGCCAGCATGGCGTGGAAGCGCCGGGCGATGCGTTCATGCAGCGCGGAGCGCTCGGAGGGCAGGAGCGCCAGGGAGAGAAAACGGTAAGGCGGGTGCTGTGCTTCGGCCCGCTGTTCCGCCAGCAGCGCCGACATCGGGCGGCCCGCGATGCGGCAAACTTCCAATGCCCGCTGGATGCGCTGGCTGTCGGCGGGATCGAGGCGGGCGGCGGTGACGGGATCGAGCGCCATGAGGTCCCGATGCAGGGCGGGCCAGCCCCTTTCCTTCGCCGCCCGGTCGATGGCCGCGCGCAGGCCGGGATCGGCCCGCGGCAAATCGGCCAGGCCTTCCAGGAGAGCCTTGAAATAGAGCATGGTGCCGCCGACCAGGAGGGGAATTTTTCCGGCGGCGGAAATTTCCTCCATGGCGGCCAGCGCGTCTTCCCGGAAACGGGCGGCGGAATAGCGCTCTTCCGGGCCGATCAGGTCGATCAGGCGGTGCGGGTATCGCGCCAGGGTCGCGGCATCCGGCTTGGCAGTGCCGATGTTCATGTCGCGGAAAACCAGCGCGGAATCGACGCTGACGATCTCCAGCGGAAAACGACGGCAGAGCGAAAACGAAAGCGCCGTCTTGCCGCTGGCGGTCGGCCCGGCCAGCAATATGGCGGGCGGCAGGGGTTTCGCCTGCCCTTTCACCCGCCGCGCGGAAACGCCGCTCACAGAGGTGGGACGCCGCCGCCCTCCTGTTCGCCCAGTTCATGGACGACATTGGCGCGGCCGACCAGGAGGGAATCGATATGGCCGATGCGTTCCGGGTCCTTGTTGGCGTAGGGGAGCTTGTGCAATATGTAGCGCATGGCATTCAGGCGGGCGCGCTTCTTGCAGTCGGACTTCACCACCGTCCATGGCGCGTCCGCCGTGTCGGTGTAGAAGAACATGGCTTCCTTGGCCTTGGTGTAGTCATCCCATTTATCCAGCGAAGCCATGTCGATCGGGGAGAGCTTCCATTGCTTCAGGGGATGGTTCTTGCGTTCCTTGAAGCGGCGGCGCTGCTCGGCGCGGGAAACCGAGAACCAGAACTTGATGAGATAGACGCCGCAGCGGGTCAGGTTGCGCTCGAATTCCGGGCATTGTCGCATGAATTCCGCATACTCCTCGGAGGTGCAGAAGCCCATGACCCGCTCCACCCCGGCGCGGTTGTACCAGGAACGGTCGAAAAGCACGATTTCGCCGGTGGTCGGCAGGTGCTGGATGTAACGCTGGAAATACCATTGGCCGCGTTCCACTTCGGAGGGTTTTTCCAGCGCGATCACCTTTGCGCCGCGCGGATTCAGGTGTTCCATGAAGCGCTTGATGGTGCCCCCCTTGCCCGCCGCGTCGCGCCCTTCGAAAAGAATCACGACCCGCTGCCCGGTTTCCTTGACCCAGGCCTGCAATTTCAGGAGTTCGACCTGCAACTGGTATTTCTGCTTTTCATAATTCTTGCGCGACATCAGGTTCTTGTAGGGATAGCCGCCGGTGCGCCAATCGTCGGAGAGCACGTCGTCCGGATGCGCGGTGGGCTTGGGCGTGTCCGCCTTCAGGAAGGTTTCGCGCAGGACGGCGACATCGTCCGGCGAAGCCCCCGCGAGAATGTTCTCCAGCGTACTGGCGACCGACTGGATGCCCTCTTCCTTCGCCACCCGTTGCAGGATGTCGGCAATGGCCACGACTTTCGATTCCCGCGCCGCCACCACCGCCTGCCCCACCTCGAAATCCTTGATGCCCTCCTGGGTGGAGGAAGTCGCGATATCCCCGGAACGCGCCAGGCGAGGCTGCGCCGGTTTCGCGCGCTTCGTCCCGCCTTTCGCTGTCGGTGTCGTGGCTTTCGGCGCCACGGTTTTTGCCGGCGCGGTTTTTGTTGCCGCCGACGCGGTCTTTGCGCGCCTCGTCGTCCTTGCGTTCGTTGTGTTCGTCGTTGCGCTTCTGGCGGTATTTTTTTCTGTAGTCATCGTGAGGTCCTTTCCCTGTTCGCAAAAACTATAACTATAAACCCGGAAGAACGGAAAAAGCCGGGATATGACATATGAGGACACATGAGGTTTCGTGGGTTGGATAAGCCGCAGTCATGCCAGTGCGATTTCCAGCGATGTGACAATCCTGATCCTATGGCAGTTCAGTGTGGCGTCGGTTTCGTAGGTTGGATTAGCGCAGCGTAATCCGACATTCGCCCCCACGATGCGCAGCATCGCAAATCAAAGAACAGCGGCGCTTTGCGCCGGTGATAAACGATTGTCGGATTACGCCTTCGGCTCATCCAACCTACAAAACCACACGGGGTTCCTCCACTTTGGATTGCCCCCGAAAACGCCCGAAAACCACGCTCTGTCATCTTCCTCTGATATATTATCGCCTGCTCGATACCGACGACGCGTAGCTCAGTCATGCAGAGCGCCGGGCTCTCACCCGGAGGGCGCAGGGGCGGAACCTGCCGCGTCGGCCATTCGCGCTTCGCGCCGGGTTCGAAGTCATTGGAGAAATCGTGAAAATCAACGAGGATTATCCCCGGCACCAATTGGCGCGGGCGATCGACGGCTTTTTGCGGGAGAAAGAAGCTTCGGGCAGTTCGGAGTACAGGAAAGTCCGCCAGTGGATCGACGTGGTTACGGGCATGACCGACGGTTCGCTCTCGATCGGGGAGCGAAAGCCAACGCAGTTTCCGGTCTGGGTCACGCTTGAAGTCGCGCGCGGCGGCTTCACGACCGGGCGGGCCGCCGCGGAAACCCTGCGGAGGGATGAGACCGCCTTGTTACGCCAAACCTTGTTGCGCCAGGCTGGAAATGGATCGTGCGCCGACCGGCGTACCGCGCGGGCGGCGATCTTCAATCATCTGGTATCGGATGCGGGTATCGCCGAAATGCGCAAAATCCTGAGCGAACGCCGTTTTTGCGTGGAAGTGCCGGAAGACGCCGCCCTGCTGGTTTTCACCTGGTTGTGGGATCACGGCGAGCACGACGCGGCCCTGTCGATCCTGG
>JAITDH010000283.1 GCA_031282665.1 Zoogloeaceae bacterium
CCCCAACAACGCCGCCAGCTCTACGAACGGCTGCAAGCCGCCAATCCCGCGCCAGCCACGGAACTGGAATACGCGAATGCCTTCCAGTTGCTGGTGGCGGTCATCCTCTCGGCGCAGGCGACCGATGTCAGCGTCAACAAGGCGACGCGGCGGCTTTTCGTCGTCGCGCCGACGCCGGAGGCCATGCTCGCCCTGGGAGAAGAAAGGTTGATGGCCGCCATCAAGACCATCGGTCTCTACAGAACCAAGGCCAGGAACGTGCTGGCAAGCTGCCGCATCCTGCTGGAACGGCATGGCGGCGAAGTGCCGGCCAGCCGCGCCGCGCTGGAAGCCTTGCCCGGGGTGGGGAGGAAAACCGCCAACGTCGTGCTGAACACCGCCTTTGGCCAGCCGGTCATTGCCGTCGATACCCACATTTTCCGCGTCTGCAACCGCACCGGCCTTGCCCCCGGCAAGGATGTGCGCGAAGTGGAAGACAGGCTGACCCGCCGCACCCCCGCCGAATACCGCCATGGCGCGCACCATTGGCTGATCCTGCATGGACGCTATGTCTGCAAGGCAAGAAAGCCGGAATGCGGCGCCTGCGTCATCGCCGATCTTTGCCAATGGCCGGAAAAATCCGCGGGCGAAATCGCGCCGCGCCGGAAGTAATGGACGGCGCAAGACAAAACCAGTACCATTACGCCCCTCTGCGCGCCCGTAGCTCAGCTGGATAGAGTACTGCCCTCCGAAGGCAGGGGTCGGACGTTCGAATCGTCTCGGGCGCGCCATCGAAAACCGTGCATGGCAATGACATGGAAAAGATACTGGACGCACTTGCAAAAAAGGTCGAGCGGGTGTTGGCGCTGGCGGAAAGCTTGCAGCTTGAGAAGGCCGCCTTGCAAAACGAGAAAGCGCGCCTGGAGCAGCTTTTGCGTGAAACGGAGGCGGAACGCAACCGCCTGCAGCACGACATGGAAGCGGCGCGCGGGCGTGTGGAGCGCCTGATATCACAATTGCCGGAGCAGATTTAAGTGAGCGAAACCCAGCCTCTCGACGTCAACATCATGGGACGCGAATACCGGATCGCCTGTCCCGTCGGGCAGGAAAGCACCCTGCGCGCGGCAATCGACCTGGTCGAGCAAAAGATGAAGGAAACCGCCAGCCGGTCGCGCAGCAACATGCCGGAACGGGTCGCCGTGCTCGCGGCGGTGAATATCGCCAGCGACTATTTGGAAAAAGACTACCTGGAAAAAGCAACGCCATCTTCCGGCAACACAAAAAATTCCGCGGCTGTTTTTGACAGCAACGAAGTTCGGCGTAGAATCGAAGCCATGGATGCGCGGCTGGGCGCTTTTCTCGAGCGCCAATGAACAAGCCGTTACAGGCATCCGCCAGGTGTTCCCTGCGGTGTTGGTCAGGGCCATATATTCCTTGAACCAATGTTGCTACGGCACCGGCTGCAAACCAGGCGTCGATGTTGTGAGCGGCCTTCCATGGTTGCTCCTGATTCGACAGGAATGCGGCCATTCTGAACCACCGGTTCAGGATGCCGGCCCGACGGCACTCGCGGGGAGCCGATTTGGCAAAAGGCGACGGCGCTATCCGCCCTCGCCTTTTGTTTTTCCCCATTTTTTTCACATCCTTCGTTCTCTTCTGTCTTCCCGCTGATGGCCCTCTGGTGGAGTCTTCCCTATCTGGCGCTCGGCGCCGTTACCGGCTTTTTCGCCGGACTGCTCGGCATCGGCGGCGGCGCGGTCATGGTGCCGGTACTGGTCATGCTGTTCGCCGCGCAAGGCTTTCCTTCCGGCGAAGTCATGCATCTGGCCCTCGGCACCTCGATGGCCGCCATCCTGTTTACCTCCCTTTCCAGCGTGCGCACCCATACCCGGTACAAGGCCGTGCTCTGGCCGATCGTCGCCCGCATCACGCCGGGCATCATCCTGGGAACTTTCTGCGGCACCTGGCTGGCAAGGCAATTGCCCTCGCGCGGGCTGGCCGTGCTGTTTGCCGTCTTCACTTCCTATGTGGCCGTGCAGATGATCCTGGGTTTCAAGCCCAGGCCGAGCAAGGCAATGCCGGGCACCGCGGGCACCCTTCTCGTCGGCGTCGGCATCGGCGCGTTCTCCTGCCTCGTGGCGATTGGCGGCGGCGCGCTTTCCGTTCCCTTCATGGTCTGGTGCAATGTGAAAACGCAACACGCCATCGGCACCTCTTCCGCCATCGGCTTTCCCATCGCCCTGGGCGGCGCGGCGGGCTATATCGCGAACGGCTGGCATGTGGCGCATCTGCCGCCTCACAGCCTGGGCTTCGTCCATCTTCCCGCCGTCGCCCTGCTCGTCCTGACCAGCGTGCTCACCGCGCCTCTCGGCGCGCGCCTCACCCACCGCCTGCCCGTCGCGCGCCTGCGCCAGATTTTCGCCGCCGTGCTCCTGATTTTGTCCGCGAAGATGCTCTGGACGTTTTATGCCACCGAATGACAGAGGACAGAGCGGCCGCTGGCGTGGCCTTTGTCGTCTGTAATCTGTAATCAGAAGACCCGCGCCAACTGACTACTGGTCACAGACCACAAAATGAGCGCTCTGTCTGTCTTCTGTCCTCGTGCTAGAATCGCCACTTTCTCATCTTTCATTTTTCCATCATGTTTTCAGGAATCGTTGCGGCGGTGGGCCGTATTGTTCGGCTTCAACCGCGTGAGGTCGGGTTTCGGCTGGTAGTGGATCCGGGGCGGCTGGATATTTCTCGTGTCGGGTTGGGGGATTCCATTGCGCATGCGGGCGTGTGCCTGACCGTGGTGGAAAAGAACGCCGAAGGCTATTGCGTCGATGTCTCGCCGGAAACGCTGAATTGTTCCGTGGGGCTGGACGCGCCGGGCGAGGTCAATCTGGAAAAGGCGCTCTGCCTGGGCGATCCCATGGGCGGGCATCTGGTTTCCGGGCATGTCGATGGCGTCGGCGAGGTGCTGCGCTTCGATGCGGTGGGCGACAACCGCCTGCTGGAAATCCGCGCCCCGCATGCGCTCTCGAAATACATCGCGCGCAAGGGTTCCGTCACCGTCGACGGATGCAGCCTGACCACCAACACGGTGACGGGCGACGTCTTCACCATCAACCTGATTCCGCACACGCTCGAAGTCACCACCCTGGGACGCCTCGCGCCCGGGAAAAGGGTGAACCTGGAAATCGACCTGATCGCCCGCTACACGGAGCGCATGCTCGCCTGGGAAAACGAACCCGCTTGAGGTTCTCTCCCGTATTCCTTTTGCCCTGGAGAAAAACATGACAACCATCATTCCCCTGACGAATCCGCCCGCTCCCCAGGCCGCGATTGCGCCGACCGAGGAGATCATCGCCGAAATCCATGCCGGGCGCATGGTGATCCTGGTCGATGAGGAAGACCGGGAAAACGAGGGCGATCTGCTGATTGCCGCCGAGCATGTCACGCCGGAGGCCATCAATTTCATGGTCACGCACTGCCGGGGTCTCGTCTGCCTGACGATTACCGAGGCGCGCGCCCGGCAACTGGGGCTGGCGCAGATGACGCGCGACAACAAGACGCCCTACAACACGGCTTTCACGGTTTCCATCGAGGCGGCCGAGGGCGTGACCACCGGCATTTCCGCCTTCGACCGCGCGCGCACGGTGCAGGCGGCGGTCGCCCGGAACGCCACGCCGGAGGACATCGTGCAGCCCGGCCATATCTTTCCTATCACGGCGAAGGAAGGCGGCGTACTGGTGCGCGCCGGGCATACCGAGGCGGGCTGCGATCTGACCCGGCTGGCCGGGCTGGAACCGGCGGCGGTGATCTGCGAAGTGTTGAAGGAAGACGGCTCGATGGCACGCCTGCCGGATTTGCTCGAATTCGCTCGCATCCACGGCATCAAGGTGGGCAGCATCGCCGATCTGATCCATTACCGCGCCGCCTCCGAAACGCTGGTCGAGCGCGTGGCCTCGCGCACCGTCCATACGGCGCACGGCGAATTCCTGCTGCATGCCTATACCGACAAGGCTTCCGGCGCGGC
>JAITDH010000005.1 GCA_031282665.1 Zoogloeaceae bacterium
TTGGTTTGCTGGCTGGGTATCCTGATGTTCTTCTGAAACACGCGGGAACTATTTGCTGAGCGCTTCTTCCAGGGCCGTCCCGGCGACGCGGGCCAATTGGTCGATTTCTTCCTCTTCGACGATGTAGGGCGGCATCAGGTAAACGGTGTTGCCGAGGGGACGCAGCAGGGTTTCGCGCTGGAGGGCGGCACGGTAGAAGCGGCGGGAGAAGGTCGGGTCATCGGTGGCGACGTCGAAGGCGAAGATCATGCCGCATTTCCGCAGATGGCGCACCGCCTCGCGTTCCGCCAGGGGCTGTAGCGCTGCCCATAGTTTTTGCGCCTTGGCGCGGTTGGCGGCGATCACGTCGTCCGTTGCGAAAATATCCAGGGTGGCCAGGGCGGCGCGGCAGGCAAGCGGGTTGCCGGTGTAGGAGTGGGAATGCAGGAAGCCGCGCGGCGTCGCTTCGTCATAGAAAGCCTGGTAGATTTCCTCGCGGCAAAGCACGGCGGACAAGGGCAGGTAACCGCCGGAAATGCCTTTGGAAAGACAGAGCAGGTCGGGGCGTATGCCGGCCTGTTCGTGGGCGAAGAAAGTTCCCGTGCGGCCGTAGCCGACGGCGATTTCGTCGCAGATCAGATGGACTTCGTAACGGTTGCACAGGGCGCGGGCCAGGCGCAGGTATTCCGGGTCGTGCATCGCCATGCCGGTGGCGCCCTGCACCAGGGGTTCGAGAATGAGCGCGGCGAGCTGCTCGTGTTCCGCCTGCAATTTTTCTTCCAGCCCGGCCGCCGCGCGGCGCGCCACGTCGATGGCGCTTTCGCCCGCTTCCGCCTGCCGCGCGTCCGGGCTTGCGACGATGGCCGCGTCGCGTATCAAGGGGGCATAGGCTTCCCGGAACAGGGCGACGTCGGTCACGGCGAGCGCGCCGACGGTTTCGCCGTGATAGCTGCCGGCAAGGCAGAGAAAACGGTTTTTCCGCGTTCGTCCCCGGTTGCGCCAGTAGTGGACGCTCATCTTGAGCGCGATTTCCGTGGCGGAAGCGCCATCCGAGGCGTAGAAGGCGTGCCCCAGTTCGCCGCCGGTCAGGGCGGACAGGCGCTCGGCAAGCTCGATGGCGGGCTGATGGGTAAATCCCGCCAGCATGGCGTGTTCCAGCTTTTCCAACTGTTCGCGCAGGGCGGCGTTGATGCGCGGATTGGCGTGCCCGAAGAGATTGGTCCACCACGAACTGATGCCGTCGAGATAGCGGTTGCCGTCGAAGTCGTAGAGCCACGCGCCCTTGCCTTGCGCGATCGGGATGAGCGGCAGGGCGAGCGGGCCGCTGGCGGCGTGGTGCTGCATCTGGGTGCAGGGATGCCAGACGGCGGCCAGGCTGCGCGCGAGCCAGACCTGGTTTTCCCGTTCTTTCATCGCCGGTCCCTGGCCAGCAGTTCCGTATATAAATGGTAATCCGCCGACGAATAGCAGCAGAAGATGATTTCCCGGAGCGGATTTTGTTTGTCCGGCATGCATTCCAGGGTTTGCCGGACGGTGCGAATGGCGAGCGGCGCCGCGAGTTCGGGTGGGTAGCCGTAAACGCCGGTGCTGATGGCGGGGAAGGCCAATGAGGCAATCTTTGCTGCCACTTCTGTCGTCGCCACCAATTGCAGGCAGCGGCGGTAACAGGAGGCGAGCAGCGCTTCCTCGCCATGTCCGCCGCCTTGCCAAATAGGCCCGACGGTGTGGATGACGTAAGGCGCGGGCAGGCGGAAGCCGGGGGTGATCTTCGCCTCGCCCGTCGCGCAGCCGCCCAGGTTCCGGCAGAAGGCCAGCAATTCTGGCCCAGCGGCGCGGTGTATCGCGCCATCCACGCCACCGCCGCCCAGGAGGGAAGAGTTGGCGGCATTGACGATGGCATCCACGGCAAGGGCGGTGATGTCGCCTTGCACGGCGCGCAGGGTCGTGTGCGGCATCATTCTTCCAGAATGTCGACGCCCTCGGGCGGCGTGAAGGTGAAGAAGTCCTTGGGCAGGGCGGGGTTGTGGCGGGATTGGGAAAAGCGCATGACCGTGATTTGCCCGAAATGATCGAGAAGTTCGAGCGCCGCGAGATTTTCATCCGGCGAAAATCCTAGCCGGATCCTGGCAAAATTCGCTTCCTGCTGCCGGGGGATGGCGACCGCCCACAACAGGCCGTCTTCCGTGCCGCCTTCGCTCAACTCGAATCGTTCCAGCTCGTTCTCGCCCGCCAGCAATGCCGCGGGCGTGGCTCCCAGGGTCTGGTCCATTTTCCGGATGGTGACCTGTTCCAGGTCCGGGTCGAAGAGCCAGATTTTTTGCCCGTCGCCAACGATCAGTTGCCTGTGCGGCAGGGTGGTTTCCCAGCGAAAGCGCCCCGGTTTCTGGTAGGCGATGGTTCCGGAGGAATGTTGCGCGCGCTGGCCCTGGTAGACGGTCTGGGTGAATTCCGCCTGGAAGCTCTTGTTCCTGGCGAGAAAGCGTTGCAGGACATCCACCGCCCCCGCGTGCGCCGCCGAGGAACAGGCAAGGAACAAGGCACAGCAAACGAGGCGGAAACTTCCCATGCCGCTCATTCTTCCGCGTCCCGCGCGGGTGCCAGCACCTCGCGCCCGCCCCGGCTGTCCATCGCCGAGACCAGCCCCGCGTGTTCCATCGCCTCGATCAGGCGGGCGGAACGGTTGTAGCCGATGCGCAGGTGGCGCTGCACCAGGGAGATGGAGGCGCGGCGATTCTTCAGGACGACTTCGACGGCCTGGTCGTACAGCGGATCGTTTTCCGGATCGCCCTCGCCTTCTTCCCCACCGGACGTGCCGCCCTCCTCGTCCGCCGCGCCGGTGAGAATGTCCGCGACATATTCCGGCGCGCCGCTCTGCTTCAGTTGTTCGACGACGCGATGCACCTCGTCGTCGGAGACGAAAGCGCCATGCACGCGCGTCGGATAGCCAGTGCCGGGGGCGAGGTACAGCATGTCGCCCTGGCCGAGGAGATTTTCCGCCCCCATCTGGTCGAGCACGGTGCGGGAATCGACCTTGCTGGAAACCTGGAAGGAAATGCGGGTGGGAATATTCGCCTTGATGAGGCCGGTGATGACATCCACGCTGGGCCGCTGCGTGGCCAGGATGAGATGCAGGCCGGCCGCCCGGGCTTTCTGTGCCAGGCGGGCGATCAATTCCTCCACCTTTTTCCCGACGACCATCATCAGGTCGGCCAGCTCGTCGATGACAACCACGATATGCGGCATGGTTGCGAGCGGTTCGGGCGTCTCCGGCGTCAGGCTGAAAGGATTGCAAATGTGCTCACCCCGCTTCTCCGCTTCGCGGATCTTGCCGTTGAACCCGGCGAGGTTTCTCACCCCCAGGGCGCTCATGAGCTTGTAGCGTTTTTCCATCTCGGCCACGCACCAGTTCAGCGCGTTGGCCGCCTGCCGCATATCGGTCACGACCGGCGCGAGCAGGTGCGGGATGCCTTCATAGATGGAAAGTTCCAGCATCTTCGGGTCGATGAGGATGAGGCGCACCGTTTCTGGGCGGGATTTGTAAAGGAGGGAGAGGATCATGGCGTTGACGCCCACGGATTTCCCGGAACCCGTCGTGCCCGCCACCAGGAGGTGCGGCATCTTGGCAAGATCGGCGACGACCGGCTGCCCGCCGATGTCCTTGCCCAGGGTCACGGTGAGCGGGCTGCCCATGTCGTTCCAGGGTTTGCTGGAAATGATCTCCGAAAGCTTGACCGTTTGCCGGCGGGGATTCGGCAATTCCAGCGCCATGCAGGATTTGCCCGGCACGGTTTCCACCACGCGCACGGAAATCAGGGAGAGGGAGCGCGCCAGGTCGCGGGCGAGATTGACGATCTGCGCCCCTTTGACGCCGGTCGCCGGCTCGATCTCGTAGCGGGTGATCACCGGCCCCGGCAACGCTGCGAGCACCTTGACCTGCACGCCGAAATCCGCCAGCTTCCTCTCGATCAGGCGCGAGGTATATTCCAGCGTTTCGGCAGAAACGCTTTCATTCTGCGGCGGCGTCGGATCGAGCAGGGCAAGCGGCGGCAGGACATGCCCGGCGGCAACGGTCTCCGGGAAAAGACTGCTTTTCTTTTCCTCCGCGATGCGTTTTTCGCGCTCGATGCGTTTTTCCGCCTTGGGCGAAACCGCCACCGGCCCCAGCGATTCGATCAACACCGGCTCGCGGAGTTCCGCCCGTCTTTTTTCCTCCGCCAGTATCGCTTCGCGTTCCTGCGCCGCCGTCTTGGCGATGCGCCGCTCCTGCCAATATTCGCGCAGCAGCATGATTTTCAGGCAGACATGCTCCACGCCATGCCCCAGGCGTTCGAAAAGAACGAGCCAGGACATGCCGGAAAACACGCTCCAGCCCCCCGCCACCAGGGAGATCAGGAGCAGGGTCGCGCCGGTGTGCCCCAGCAGATCGCCGAGCCAGGCCGCCATTCCCTGCCCCAGTATGCCGCCCGCGCCTTCCGGGAAAATCTCGCCATGCGAATAAAAACGCAGCGATTCCAGCGCCGAACTGGCAAACAGCAGGAGGACGAATCCCGCCAGCGCAATATACTGGGGACGCCGGTCGGCCTTCGCTTCCTTGCCCCGCGCCAATCCCAGCGCTTCTTCCCGCAAGCGGCTCAGGCGCTGGAAGCCATGCCAGGTGAACATCAGGCAAAGCGCGGTCAGCCACCAGGCCGAGAAGCCGAACACATACAGCAGCAGATCGGATACCCACGCCCCGGCCCGGCCCGTGGGATTGGCGATGATCGCCGCGCCCGTCGTCCGCGACCAGCCGGGATCGCTGTCGTGGTATCCCCACAGGGAAAGCGCGAGGAACAGGGCCAGCGCGAGAAGAAGGAGAAGCACCGATTCCTGCAACAGGAACTGGACTTTGTCGGGTAATAAACTGTTTTCCGTCAGTTTGCGGGCAGCGCTCGTCATGGAAGACTCCAAGAAGCATCATGCCTAGGAAAGTGACACGATGCTTTAAATTTCATGAGGTTATGGACGTATTATAAGACTTTACTTGAGATATTGTGCAAAGCGACATATCCGCGCCATCCGCATCCGGATAAAGTGTGGTGGTCAGGGGACGGAGCGGCCGCTGGCGCGGCCTTGGAATCGGGGATCAGGAATCAGAAGAAGCAAATCGTGCGCTCATGGGCAGGACAGCATGTCGCGGTCGATCTCCTCCAGTGTCGCGCAGCCGGCCTGGGCCATGCACAGTTCGAGTTCCTCGCGCAGGGTCCTGAGCAGGTGGGCGACGCCGAGCGCCCCGGCTACGCTCAAGGCATGGACTTGCAGGCGGCCGATCATCACCGCGTCCGCGCCCAGGGCGAGCGCCTTGAAGATGTCACTGC
>JAITDH010000135.1 GCA_031282665.1 Zoogloeaceae bacterium
ACAGGATAGAACGTTCGGCGCAGGGAAGGAAGGGAAATTTCCTGGCCTCGTTCCGATTGTGAGGGCGAAGCCGGTTTTGTAGGTTGGAGTAGGTTGGATAAGCCGAAGGCGTAATCCGACATTCGTCTTCCACGATGCGAAGCATCGCAAATCAAAAAACAGCGGCGCAAGCGCCGAATGATGAACGAATGTCGGATTGCGCTTCGCTTATCCAAGCTACCAAACCTATTCTTTCCTGGCAAGGTCTATCAAATCCGCAACGGTGAGTGGAGCAAGCGAAGAAGTAGCACCAGATGTCTGATATACTATTCTTACAAGAAGAAGAACAATAATGGAGAGAAAAACAAATAAGGCAGGACTGATTATGGCAATAATGCTGCCTATCACGCCAAAAGCCAAGATTGCCATCAGCATATGAAATGAAAAGCCTGGCTCATGTCCAAAGTATTTGTCGAATTCGAAATTGGTAATATCGACATCAAATTCTCTTGAAAATTCATTCATCAAATCTATTCCATCATCACCACCGACTCCAAGATCATCTGTAATGGATGACGAAGAAGATATTTTACTGGCGTCAATTCCTGTGAATCTGGATAACGATTCGATGATACGAGATTCAAGATCGTTTTTCATCGCTGGCTGCGTCCGATCAGCTTCAAATCCAGGTCACACTCTGGGTAATGGACAAGTCCAAGCCGAGGGAATTCGATGAGCATGCCTTTTTCGAGATAGGACCATTCCGCTTCGGGATACTTGTCAGAGTACTGCCCCGAGTCGATTACACAGACAACGACGCCATCATCCGAGGCAAGCCTGATCCTGTCTCCTGGCTGAACTTCCTGCCCGTCCGTGTATTGCATCTGCTGTCTCCTTGATTGGGGGTGTTCAAGCCGTCGAAAAAACCTTTCATATCGTCGGGCTTTTCATTCCCCATTTCCCGTTCCCCTTCTCCCGCACAGGTAATCCCTGGCGCGCAGCAGGTATTCCGGGGCGAGGGTGAAGATGTAGATGGCGACCAGGGTGTTGGCGGCGGCGGCGAGGATGAAAAGGGTGGGCATGGCGTGGCCTTCCCCCAGGAACCAGGCGGCGAAGAGGGCGCTGCCGACCATGAAGATGGAATTCATGATGTTGTTGGCGGCGATGATGCGGGCGCGGCGTTCGGGTTTGCTTCTTTGCTGTACCAGGGCGTAGAGCGGGACGCAGTAGAGGCCGCCGCAGGCGCCCAGGAGCAGGAGGTCGAGGAGGATGCGCTGGAAATGGCCCTGTTGCAGCATGACGGAGAGGGGGAGCGGCGAAGCTTGCGTGAGCGCGGCGGCGGGGGGCGCCAGGGCGAAGTCGAGGGCGAAGAGGGTCATGCCGAGCGCGCCCAAGGGAACCAGGCCGATTTCCAGCCTTTTCGCGGAGAGCTTTTCGCAGACCAGGGAGCCTACGCCGATGCCGATGGAAAAGGTGGCGAGGAGCAGGGTGATCGAGCCTTCGTCGCCGCCCAGTATGTTCTTCGCGTAGACGGGGAATTGGGCGAGGAAGAGCGCGCCGTAGAGCCAGAACCAGGAAATGCCGAGGATGGCGAGGAAGATGGAGCGGCTTTCCCGCGCGAAGCCGATGACTCTCCAGGTTTCCCGGAAGGCGTTGAAGCTGACGCGCAGATGCGGTTCCGGGGGAGCGGCGGCGGGGATGGCGCGGCTGGTCAGGTAGCCGAGGATGGCGATGGCGAGGCCCAGGGCGGTGATCCAGACCGTGCCGTGGTCGAGCGCGGCGATGAGGCCGCCGGCGAGGGTGCCGATGAGGATGGCGACGAAGGTGCCGGCTTCCACCAGTGCGTTGCCGCCGACGAGTTCGCCGGAGGCGAGGTGCTGCGGCAGGATGGAATATTTGATCGGGCCGAAGAGGGCCGATTGCAGCCCCATGAGGAAAAGGGCGAGCATGAGCCACGCCAGGCTTTCCAGCCAGAATCCGATGCCCGCGAGGAGGAGGATGAAGATTTCCAGGAGCTTGGTGAGCCGGGCGAGCGTCGCCTTGTCGTATTTGTCCGCCAGTTGGCCGGCGGTGGCGGAAAAGAGGAAGAAGGGGAGGATGAACAGGCCGGCGGCGAGATTGGTCAGCGTGACGGCGGAGAGCGTCGTCCATTGGGCGGTGTGGAAGGTGAGGAGGACGATCAGCGCGTTCTTGTACAGGTTGTCGTTGAAGGCGCCGAGGAACTGGGTGGCGAACAGCGGGCCGAAACGGGCGGTCTTCAGGAGCGCGAAGGAGGAGAGGGGCTGTTGGTCGCGTGGCGTGTCCATGTCGGTTCAGTGGAAGAATCAGCGTTGGAAGAAGGCGCGGGTGGCAAAGACCGTTTCCGGAAAGGCTTGCCCCCGCCAGGAAAGCAGGCGTTTGACGGCGAGATCGAAATAGAGCGGATTGTAGTTGCGCAGCGTTTCGAGATCGGTGGTCGCCTCCCTGGGCAGCAGCCCGGCGCGGGCGAGGCTGGCGGGGGAGACGAGGGGGATGATGCCGGGAAGGGGATAATCCGAGCCGTTCAGCAGGCGCGGATGCCAGTCCGCGCGTTCGAGGAGGGTGCGGATGATCGCCGGTCTGCGATTGCGCAGGGTGATCGCGGAGATGTCGCCGAACAGGCGGCCCCGCCAGGCGGGTTCGTCCATCAGGCGGGCGAAGAGCGCGAAGCTGGAACAATGGCTCGTTCCCGCGCCGGAGGGATGGTCGAAATCCTCGTCCTTGCCGGTGGTGGCGCAATGCGCGACGACGATGCGCGCGCCGGCCTCCAGCGCCCGGCGCAGGCGCAGCGGATTGCCGTATTTGAGGTAGCGGGTCTGCACGGCTTCCTCCTTGCCGCAATGCACGATCAGCGGCAGGTCGTGGCGGGCGAGGAGGGCGAAGAAGGCGTCGCAGAGCGGCGAGGCCGGGTCGATCCGCTGCGCGGCGGGCAGCCATTTCACCGCCGCCGCCCCGCCGGCGATGGCCTTTTCCAGCCGCTCCAGGGCATCCGGGCGATAGGGATGGATGGAGGCGGCCCAGGCGAAGTATTGCGGGTATTCCTCCGCCAGGCGGCGGGCGTAGTCGTCCGGGATGTAGAAGGCGGATTCCTTCGCCTGCGGGCGTCCGGCCTCGTCGTGCAGGTAGTCGAAGGCGAACAGGAGGAGCTTGACGCCGGGCGGGAAATCCTCCATCAAGGTGACGAGGCGGCGGGCGTAGTTCTCGTCCACCGTGCAATCCGCCCCCTTGCTGCACGCGGCGTTGATGTAGAAAAGGCGTTGCAGGTAATAGAAGGGATGCAGGGGGGTGGAGAATTTCGGCCCCAGGACGATGCCGCTTTGCGGATGGTCGCCCAGGCCGGCCAGATGGACGTGGCAATCCCACACCTCCTCCGGGGCCAGTCCCTGCCAGACGCGGGCGAGCCAGGGGCTGGCCCGCAGGCTTTCCGGCAACGTCGCGTGGCAGGGATTGAAGAGCCAGGCCATCAGGCTTCTTCCGCCATGCGTTTCAGGGTGACGTAATCGGTCTTGCCGGTGCCCAGGAGAGGCAGGGCGTCGACCGGGACGATCTGCCGGGGAAGGGCGATTTCCGGCAGGCCGATTTCCCGCGCCGCCTGTTGCAGCCGGGCGCGGGAGAGCTTGGCGTCGGTGGTGAACAGGACGAGCGCCTCGCCCTTGCTGGCGTCGGCGCGCGAGGAAACCGCGTGCAGCGCGTCCGGCGAAACGTGCCGGGCCATTTTCTCCACCGCTTCCAGGCTGACCATTTCGCCCGCGATCTTGGCGAAGCGCTTGACCCGCCCGAGGATGTGGAAAAAGCCGTCTTCGTCCACCTCCACGATGTCGCCGGTTTCGTACCAGTCGTCGCCCTTTTCCGAGGCGACCCCCTGCAACACGCCGGGACGATCCGCCTTCAGGTAGCCGCTCATCACATTCGGCCCGCGGACATGCAGGATGCCTCCCCGCTCGATGCCGGGCACGGCCTCCAGGCGGTATTCCATGCCGGGGAGCAGTTGCCCGACCGTCCCGCTCCGGAAGGCCATCGGTGTATTGACCGCGATGACCGGCGCGGTTTCCGTCGCCCCATAGCCTTCCAGGATACGGATGCCGAATTTCTCGAACCAGATGTCGCGCACCGCGTCGGCGAGCTTTTCCGCCCCCGCCACGACATAGCGCAGGCGGTAAAAATCGTAGGGATGGGCGAAGCGCGCGTAATTGCCGAGGAAGGCGCTGGTGCCGAAGAGCACCGTGCAGCCGCGCTCATAGGCCAGTTCGGGAATGACGCGATAATGCAGCGGGGAAGGGTAGAGGAAAAGCCCCGCGCCGGAAAAGAGCGGCAGGAGCGAACCGGCCGTCAGGCCGAAGGCGTGGAACACCGGCAGCACGTTGAGCACCCGGTCTTCCGGGGAAAAGTCGATGATCGCGCGCATCTGGGCGATATTGGAAAGAATGGCGCGATGCGGCAGGACCACCCCCTTCGGCTTGCCTTCCGAGCCGGAAGTGAACAGCACCACCGCCGCGTCTTCCGGCGAAGCGGGAATCTCCACCTGGCGCGGAAACCACAGCGCCCAGCCCATCAGCCAGAGCTTGTCGCGCCAGCTCACCTGCGTCCGCAGGTCTTCCAGATAGACGATCTGCTCCAGGCCTTTCAGGGCGGCCAGCTTGTCGGCCAGCTTCGCCTGCTCCACGAAGGCGCGCGAAGTGATGAGGGTGCGGATTTCCGCCGCCGTCAGCGCCGCCTGCATGCCATCCGTGCCGGCCGTGTAGTTGAGCATGGCGGGCACGCGCCGCAGGGCGCCCAGGCCGATGAACAGCGCGATGGTCGGCGTCATGTTCGGCAGCAGCAGGCCGACGCGCTCGTCCGGCCGGGTCAGGCGGCCGGCGAGACGGCCCAGGATCAGGCTCATCTTCAGGATGTCGTGGTAGGAATATTCCACCAGCTTGATGTCCTCCATCACCCGGCGCTTGCGGCCGTGGATGTCCATCGCGTCGCAGAGGCTGGTATAGAGCGTCTTTTCCGACTGCGCGGCGAAGGCGACCTCCTGCATCAGCCGCCGCAGGCTTTCCCCCGCCTTGCGCCGCCGGTCGCGCGCCTTCTGCCCGGGAGGCATGACGATGCCCGTCTGCGGCAGCAGGGTGAGGGTGATGCGCGGGAAAAGGCGGCGCGGCTGCCGGGTCATGCGGGAAAAATAACTGCGCGCCGGGCCGTCCAGGCGCACCGGCAGCAGGGTCGCCCCCGTCTTCGCCGCGACGAAGGCCGGCCCCTCATAGACCTTCATCAGGCTGCCGGTCAGGGTGATCCGCCCTTCCGGGAAAATGACCACCGGCCTGCCCGCCTCCAGCAGGCGGATGACCTTCTTCATCGCCATCGGATTGCCGGGATCGACGGGGAGATGTTCGGAAAGCGAGAGGATCAGGCGGAAAAGCGGATGCCGGGCGACCGCCGTATGCACGACGAAGACCGGATTCTCCAGGGGCAGGAAAAGCCCCAGCAGGAGGCCATCGAGGAAGGACTGATGATTGGCGACCACGAGCAGGGGATGGCCGGGCGCGTTCACCGGCAATTCCTTGCCGAGATTCTGCACGCGCAGGCGAAAAAGAACGCGGAAGAAAAAACGCAACAAACAGGACAGCAGGGTTTTCATCTGGTTTCCTTCAACAAGGCTTCAACAGGAACAGGGGTTGCAACGATCAATAATGTTCATGCAGGTAATCGAGCACGTTCTGGAAGGTCTCCTCCATCCATGCCCGATTGACCTGGAACCACATCTCCTTGCCGACCTTCTCCACCGCCAGCACGCCGGCTTCGCGCAGGATCTTCAGGTGATGCGAAACCGTCGAGCGGGTAAGCGGCAAACCCTCGGCAATCTGCCCGGCATTGAGCCGCTCGTTCTTGTCGAAAAGCAGCACGATACGCTGCCGGTGCTCGTCGCCCAGGGCGGTGAACACCTTCGACATGGCCTGCCATTCGGGCGGGAGGGTGTGGATATATTGGGCTTTCATTCTCGTGCTTTCATTTCGATAATCTTAAACATATCGTTACGTGAGGACAAGTGGGAAAGGCGG
>JAITDH010000145.1 GCA_031282665.1 Zoogloeaceae bacterium
GTATTTGCCTTCCCTTCATTTCCCTTTATAATTCACAGTTTTTCGATTTCAAACGGACAAAAGCATGGTCGTCATTCGTCTTTCTCGCGGCGGCGCAAAGAAGCGCCCTTTTTATAACCTGGTCGTGACGGATTCCCGTAACCGTCGCGACGGACGGTTCGTCGAGCGGATCGGGTTCTACAACCCGATGGCTACCGAACAGGAAGAAGGTCTGCGCGTGGCGCTGGATCGTCTCGATTACTGGAAGCAGAACGGTGCGCTGCTCTCGCCGACTGCCGAACGGCTGGTCAAGCAATACGCCAAGCGATCCGTCGCCTGATTCCGGAGGCGGGGCGCCGGACGCCTCGATGGTGATCCTGGGGCGTGTCAACGGGCCGTATGGCGTCAAAGGGTGGGTGCATGTTCATCCCTTCGGCGACGATCCGCTGGACTGGCGCAGGATGAAAGCCTGGCATCTCGCCGTGTCGCAGGACGGTCCCTGGCAGGCCTATTCGCTTGCCGGTTGCAAGGCGCATGGCGACGGACTGGTCGCCAGTTTTGCCGGGGTTCCGGATCGCGACGCGGCGGAAAACCTGCAAGGTTGCTGGATCGCCGCCCCGCGCGACGAATTGCCGCCGACGAAGGAAAACGAATATTACTGGGCCGATTTGATCGGCATGCGCGTGGAAAACATGGCGGATGAGCGGCTTGGCACGGTGTCCGGCCTGATCGAAACGGGCGCGAACGATGTGCTGCGGGTCGTGGACGATTCCGGCGTGGAGCGCCTGCTGCCCTTCGTCGATGCCGTCGTGCATGCCGTCGACAAGGCCGCGCGGCGCATCCGGGTCGATTGGCAACTGGACTGGAATTGAGCGGCGGCGACCGGAAACCTTCCGTGGCGCGCTTTTCCTGCGTCACGATTTTCCCGGAAATGTTCGCCGCATTGTCCGCTTGCGGTATTTCCCGCCGGGCGCTGGAAGCCGGTTTGTGGTCGCTTTCCCTCGAGAATCCGAGGGATCACGCCGACAATCCATGGCGCGCGGTCGATGACCGGCCTTACGGCGGCGGGCCCGGCATGCTGATGCAGCCCGCGCCGCTGTGGCGCGCCATCATGGCGGCAAAGCTCGGGCAGCAGGCGGCGGGCGCGGCGGCAAGCCGGGTGATCTATCTCTCGCCGCAGGGCAGGACGCTCGATCACGCCAAGGTAATGGCGTTTTCCGCCCTGGTGACGGAGAATGTCGGTCTCGTTTTTCTGTGCGGGCGGTATGAAGGCGTCGATGAGCGTCTCATCGAATCCTGCGTCGATGAGGAAATTTCCCTCGGGGATTTCGTCCTCTCCGGCGGCGAATTGCCCGCGATGACGCTGATGGACGCGATCATCCGCCAGTTGCCCGGCGCGCTGGGCGACGCGGCCTCGGCGGAAGAGGATTCATTCGTGGCGGGGCTGCTGGATTGTCCCCACTACACCCGGCCGGAAGAGTTTTTCGGCCGGAAGGTGCCGGAGGTGTTGCGTTCCGGCGACCATGCCAGAATTCGTCGCTGGCGGCTGAAAATGTCGCTGGCGCGAACCCGGAAGCGCAGGCCGGAACTCCTGCGCAACCGCGCCCTGAGCGCGGAAGAGACGCAACTCCTTGCCGAAATCCTCGCGGAGGAAGGCAGCGAGCAATGCGGTGAGCATTAAATTGAAGAAGGAACTCACATGAATCTGATTGAACAACTGGAAAAGGAAGAAATCGTCCGCCTTGGCAAGAAGGTGCCGGAATTTTCCCCTGGCGACACGGTGGTGGTGCAGGTGAAGGTAAAGGAAGGCAACCGGGAACGCTTGCAGGCTTATGAAGGCGTGGTCATCGCCAAGCGCAACCGCGGCCTCAATTCTTCCTTCATCGTGCGCAAGATTTCTTCCGGCGAAGGCGTGGAGCGGACGTTCCAAACCTATTCTCCGCTGGTCGCCTCGATCGAGGTCAAGCGTCGCGGCGATGTGCGGCGCGCCAAGCTCTACTATCTGCGCGAACGCTCCGGCAAATCGGCGCGGATCAAGGAAAAGCTGGTGCGCAAGAGTGGCAGCGGCAACGCCAGCGCGTAAAAACAGCCGGCCCTCGATCATGGAGCGCCCCGGCGCTCCATTTTTTCATCCGCTTTTCCCGCATTTTTTCTTCCCCATGCCTTCCCGTTCCATTCCCATTCCTGTCGTTGCGGAAAACGCCGCCGCTTCCGCCGAAGCGCCGGAATATCTTTCCATGCCGCACGACATGGCAACCTTCGCCGCGCCGCGCCTACCGGAAGATTTCAGCCGCGCGACGCTTGCCGCCGTGCTGGACCGCCTGCGCGATTTCGGCAGGCGGGCCGCCGCGACGGAGTTCGCCGCCGCTACCGGGGTGACGGAAGATTTGTCCCTGTGGGAGAGCGACGAACGGGCCTTGCTGGGAGATCTGCTCGGCTTCGGCGAAGTCAGCGCCTATACAGCAACCTCGCCGATCCATTGGCGGATACAGGAAACGGCTTTCCCCGCCCTGTGGCGGGTGCTGGCGCTGGAAGCGGAAAGCGGCGGGGATGGTGGTGATGAGGACGAGGGAATCGTCCGCGCGGATTTCCTGCAAGCGGGCGAAATTCCTCCCATCCTGCGGCAGATCATGCGGGAAAGAAGCCAGGGCGAACTGCCGCTGCCCGCCTTCCCGGATGGCGTCATGAACGCCCCGGCGCTGGCGCGGGAAATTCTGCTGCGGGCGAATGCCTGGCGGGAAGGGGAAACGGCACATGTCATCAATTTCACCCTGCTGCCGGTCAATGCCGCCGATCTCGATATCCTGTACGACTGGCTGGGGCATCGCGAGGTTGCCATTCTTTCCCGCGGCTATGGAAATTGCCGGATCACCAGCACGCGGCTGCGCAACGCCTGGTGGGTGCAATATTTCAACAGCATGGACACGCTGATCCTCAACACGCTCGAAATAACCGCCATGCCGGAAGCGGCGCTGGC
>JAITDH010000182.1 GCA_031282665.1 Zoogloeaceae bacterium
TGATTCCCTTGGACAAGGACCGCAAGAAGGATGCCCTCCTGCATCTTTTCGAAACCCGCGGCTGGCACCAGGCGCTGATTTTCACCCGCACCAAGCATGGCGCCGACGCGCTCTCCAGGGCGCTGGAAAAAAGCGGCCTGCGCTCCGCCGCCCTGCATGGCAACAAAACCCAGAGCGCGCGCGTGCGGGCGCTGGCCGACTTCAAGGACGGCAAACTGACGGCACTGGTCGCCACCGACATCGCCGCGCGCGGCATCGATATCGATCAGCTCCCTTACGTCATCAATTACGAATTGCCCAACATCGCCGAGGATTATGTGCACCGCATCGGCCGCACGGGCCGGGCCGGGGAAAAGGGCGAAGCCTATTCGCTGGTCTGCCATGACGAAAAGGATTACTTGAAGGGTATCGAGCGCCTGATCGCCAAGAATCTCACGCGCATCATCCTGCCCGGCTTCGAGCCGCAAATGACGCTGGAAAATCCCGCCAAGCCCAACCCGCCCCGCTCGGGACAAAACAGACCCGCGCAACCCAGGCCGGAACGCAGCGGAAGGGCTGGAACGGGCGGCATGGCTGGAGTCGGACGAGGCAAACCCGGCGGCGGCAGGCAAAAAACGGAAGGCCGCGCTTCCCGGCGTTTTGCGCCGCGATGATATAAGCAGCCTTTCATTTTCTGAAACGGCGTGGGGATGACATGCCCCCCGCCTCGTCATTGCAAAGAGCGGGCCGCGTGGGGTTGGGAAAATGCTCCTATAATGCCAACCCCATCACACGCTTCCCGATCCGCCATGTCTGTTCGCTATACCCTTGCCCCCCGCTATCCCGCCGCACATCTTTTTACCGTCACCTGCCAGGTGGATTCGCCGGCGCCGGAAGGGCAGAGGTTTTCCCTGCCTGCCTGGATCCAGGGAAGCTACCTGATCCGTGATTTCGCGCGGCATATCGTCACCATCCGCGCCGAAGCGGATGGGCGTCCCGTCGCGCTGGAGAAAATCGACAAGGCCACCTGGCTTGCCGCGCCCTGCCGGGGCACGCTCACCCTGATCTACGAGGTGTTCGCCTGGGATTTGTCGGTGCGCGCCGCGCATTTCGACCGCCAGCACGCTTTTTTCAATGCCAGCAGCGTGTTTCTCTATCCGCAGGGGAGGGAAACAGAAGCGTGCCTCGTCGAACTGCTGCCACCGGAAGAGGAAGACTGCGCCGGCTGGCGGGTAGCCAGTTCGCTGCCCCGCGCGGGCGCGCCAGCCTGGGGGTTCGGGCGTTATCGCGCCCAGAACTATGCCGATCTGCTCGATCATCCGGTGGAAATGGGGAATTTCGTCCATGAGCGGTTTTCCGCGCAGGGTGTGCCGCATCATCTCATCGTCACCGGCGGCGGGAATTTCGATGGCAAGCGCCTGTGCCGCGATCTGGCCCGGATCTGCGCCTGGCAGATGGCGTTTTTCGGCGAGCCTGCCCTGGCCGATCCCTATTTTTTCCTGACCATGGCGGTGGATGCCGGTTATGGCGGTCTGGAACACAGGAATTCCAGCGTCCTACTGTGCGAACGCGGCGACCTGCCCGCGCCGGGATTGCCCGACACGGAATACCCGGAAAATTACGTGCGCTTCCTCGGCCTCGCCAGTCACGAATATTTCCACCGCTGGAATGTCAAGCGCATCCACCCGGCCGCGCTGGCGGGCGGCGATCGGCGCGCCTGGCACATTTGGCAAGAGGAAAATTACACCCGCCTCCTGTGGTTTTTCGAAGGGGTGACCTCGTATTACGACGATCTCTGCCTGGTTCGCGCCGGCCTCATCAGCGAAGCCGCCTATCTGGAACTGCTCGGCAAGACGCTCACCCAGGTGCGCAGGACGCCGGGCCGCCACCGGCAGAGCCTGGCGGACGCTTCCTTCGACGCCTGGATCAAATACTACCGCCCCGACGCGAACAGCCCGAACGCGCAGATCAGCTATTACAGCAAGGGCGCGCTGCTGGCGCTCTGGCTGGATCTCGAACTGCGCCGGAAGAGCGGAGGAAGGACCAGCCTGGACGATCTGATGCGCGATCTCTGGCGCACCCACGGCCAACATGAAAAAGGACTGGAGGAAGAGGAGATTTTCCAGCGCGTGGCAATCCTGGGCGGCAAGCCCCTGGGACACGCCTTGCGGGAGGCCGTGTTCGCCACCGGCGATCTGCCGCTGGAGAAAAGCCTGGCTTCTTGCGGGGTGCGTCTTGAATGGCAGGCCGGGCAAAAAACTCCCTGGCTCGGCATGCGCAGCAAGGAAGAAAACGGCCGGGTACTGGTCACGCACGTCCTGTCCGATTCCCCCGCCGAGCAGGCGGGACTGGCCCCCGGCGATGTCCTCGTCGCCCTGGAAGGACGCGAAATCGGCAAGAACCTGGAAAGCTCGCTGGGCCTCTGGCAGGCGGGACAAACCCTTGACTGCCACTATTTCCGCCACGGTCTCCTTGCCGCTACCCGGATCGTGCCCGTTTCCCCGCCTGCGGACACCGCCCGTCTCACCGCCCTGTCCGGCGCGAAGGCGAGGCAGAAGCGAAAGGCATGGCTGGCTGGATAGCCGTTCATGGCTACGGCCACGGCAAACGGCTACTCGGCTACATGATTGAAGAAGTAATACAGGAAATCGGTTTCGCCATTGTGAACACGGAGCCAGATGTATTCCCGCAGATGGACACAATTTTCCGGTTTGCCGTGGTTTCGCAGGAAAAATAGTCAATCTCTCCTGTGCGGCAGAGTGTTTGCGCCACACCAATGCACGGAAGCAATAGCATGACGACGACAAAGGCAAGGTGCTTCATGATATCGGCATCGGCGGCTTGGATGAATCGTTAAACCGATGCATCGCGAAAAGCTCGAAGAACAGCATTTATACGTGTTTGATAACCAGGGCCCTGGGTCTTGAACCACTCAAGAACGTCTTGATCCACGCGAAGTGAAATGGCTGTTTTGGGTACTTGCGGCATGAGCCCCCGGCGCACGACACCACGGACAATATGATCCGCATCCGCCTCAGGATGCTCGGCTGAAGTTCGGGCTATGTCAGAACTCAAACGTACCCAATCAGTTTTGGATTTGAGAGAAGTAGATTTGCTCTTCATGGATTGCACCCGTTCGCGTGGCCTTTGTCAAAAGCGCTTTTCGAGGCGTTTCTCCGCCATCGTCCAGACCGATCCGGCTTTCAAAGGGAAATCCGCCGGAAGGAACGATTTCAGTCGCCGGCCCCGATCTTCCCGATGCCTCCCATATAGGGATGCAAAACGGCGGGGAGGGTGATGCTGCCGTCGGCGTTCTGGCCGTTTTCGAGAAGCGCCACCAGGGTGCGGCCCACGGCGAGCGCGGAGCCGTTCAGGGTGTGCACGAGTTCCGTCTTGCCCTT
>JAITDH010000228.1 GCA_031282665.1 Zoogloeaceae bacterium
GCGAAATCCTGTAGCCAGCTTTCGAAGTTCGGGACGGACATGGGTCTGCCGAAGAGGAAACCTTGCAGGATGGCGCATCCGTGTTTTTTCAGGAAGGTCATTTGCGCCTGGGTTTCCACGCCCTCGGCGACGACGTCCATGTTCAGTTCGTTGGCCATGAGGAGGGTGGCGGTGGTGATGGCGCGGTTGTCGGGGTCGTGGGGGAGGTTGGCGACGAAGGATTGGTCGAGCTTCAGGCGGGCGATGGGCAGGCGTTTGAGGTAGGAAAGGCTGGAATAGCCGGTGCCGAAGTCGTCCAGGGAAAGCTCGAAGCCCATGCCTTTCAGGCGGTAGATGCGCTCGATCAGGCTGTCGCTCAATTGCATGAGGGCGCTTTCGGTGATTTCCAGTTCGAGGCGGCGGGGATCCGCCCCGGTTTCCATGAGGATGTTTTCCACGCTGGTCACGAAGTCTTCCCGCAGGAACTGGACGGCGGAGACGTTGACGGCAATGACGATGTCGCGATTTGCCCAGCGCACCTGTTGCCGGCAGGCTTCGGTGAATACCCATTGGCCGAGCGGGATGATGAGGCCGCTGTCTTCGGCGAGCGGGATGAACTGGGCGGGAGAGATGAGGCCGATGTCGGGATGGCGCCAGCGCACCAGCGCTTCGCAGGAAGGCACGTTGCCCTTGGCGGAGCCGATCTGCGGCTGGTAGAAAAGGATCAGTTCGTCGCGCTGGATGCCCTGGCGCAGCGCGTTTTCCAGCATCAGGTTTTCGACGGCCCGCTGTGTCATGCGCGGTTCGAAAAACTGGAAGCCGCCCTTGCTGACGGTCTTCGCGCAGTCCAGCGCGATGTCGGCGTTCTTTTGCAGGGTCGCGATGTCGCGTCCGTCTTCCGGGTAAAGCGCGATGCCGATGCTGGCGGAGAGGGCGAGTTTGTGTTCGGCGTAGACGACCGGGGCGCGCGCGAAGGCGGCCAGCAGGTTGCGGGTGAAAACGGCCGCCTCGCTGGCGCGCGGCAGGTCCGGCAGGCAGAGGCTGAATTCGTCGCCGGTTTGCCGGGCAAGGATGGCGTCGGAGGGAATGATGCCTTTCATCCGCCGCGCGGCTTCGGCCAGTACGGTATCGCCCGCCGCCCGCCCGAGCGAATTGTTGATGCTGGTCATGGCGTTGATGTCGATGGCGAGAATGGCGAACACGCTCTGCTTGTCCGGCTGTTCCGCGAGGATTTCCGAGATCTGCTGCAACCACAGGGTATGGTTGGGAAGGTGGGTCAGCAGGTCGTAATAGGTCAGCAGGTGGATGCGGTCTTCATAGCTGCGCTGCGCGGAGAGATTCTGCACGACGCCTTGCAGGCAGCGTTCCTGGTCCTTGATTTCGCTGCGCAGGTAGAAGCAGACGAACATTTCCTGTTCCTCGCCGTGCGGCCGCACATGGCAGTCCAGGGAGAACTGGCCGTTTTCCCGTTGCAGGCGCGTGAAGGCGCAGGCCAGTTCCGCGCGCTCCTTCGCGGGAACGATGTCGATCAACTGCCACCATTGCGAAATTTCGCCGGGTTGCAGGTTGAACATCCGGCAGAGTTCGTCCGAGACGATGAGATGCTCGTCCTTTTGTTCCCAGCTTCCCAGATGCGCGATGCGCTGCGCCATCAGGAGAAGCTCGGTCTGTTCGGAGAGGGTGTGTTCGGTGTTGCGCAATTGCAGGGTGCGTTGCCGGGCCAGGTTTTTCGCGCGCTGGGCGCGGCCCGCGTAGAGCATGAGAAACAGGCTTTGCAGGATCATCATCAGGAAGAGCGCCCCATGCGTGACCCAGCCGCCCGTTCCCCAATAGTGCATGGGATAGCGGCTGTTGGCGCGGGTGCGGATTTCCCAGATCTTGCCGGCGAAGTAGATCATGTTCGTCTGCACCAGGGTTTCCTTTTCTTCCCGCCATTCCTGCTGTTCGCATCCCGGCTGGCCGAAGACATGCCTGTCGTCGAGGCTCGTCCGATCCGCGATGCAAAGCTCCATCCGGCGCGAATTTTCTTCATCGAGGGCGGCGCTGACCAGATCGTCCGCCAGGACGGCGCCCGTAACCAGCCCGCTTGGACGCTGGCTCTGCCGGTCATGCACCATGTGGGAAAGGACGATGGCTTTCCGGCCCGCCATGAGGACCATGCCGGCCAGCAGATTGTCGTCCGCCGCCTGTTTCAGCAATTGCTGCCCCTGCTTTCTCCAGCCGAAGGCATTCAGGCCGATGAGATCCTTGCCGAATTCTTCCGGCGCGGCATAGATATAGGGCAGGTAAGCCTTCGCCGGCGCGGCGGGAAAATCGCGCCCTTCGTCGTCGCGTTCTCGGATCTGGGCGTTTTGCGGGTTTGTCCCGCGCAGCCCGGCTTCGAAGCTGTCGCGCTCGCCATGCTCGATCCAGGGGGAATAGGCGAAGAAACGGGTGGCGGGATGCTGCGTCATCCAGGGCTGGATGAAACTCCGCCAATCGTCGTCGCTCAGATTGCGATGGACGCGCACCAGTTGCCCCAGCATGAAAAGCACGTTGGCCTGGTCTTCCAGTTGCACATGGAGGCGCGTGACCAGGAGGCTGCTTTCGCGGGCGAAATCCGCCTTCGCCGCCTGCGTTTCCCTGTTGCGCAGATAGATGAACACGATGCTGATGAGGAGCAGCATCGCGCAGAGCGGGAGAACGATGTTGGCCCTGTGCGTCCGCCAGTATTCACGCGGCCGGGCGAAGAAAACGAGCATGATCGGGGTGAAGGTAATCATGCCGATGGTGTTGCTCAGCCACCAGGTCGCCGTGTCGAAGAAGAAGTTTTCCGCCTGGATCAGACCGGCGGCAAGGCAGATGGCGCAGGAAAGGAAAGCGCCCAGCACGCAGGCGACGGGAGCGGCCACCAGGATGAAGCGGAGGATGTAATGGGGATTTTCCAGCGGCCGGCGGGTCTTGATCAGGCGGCGCGCCAGCCAGTAGGCGAAAGCGGCCTGCAATACCGCGAACAGGGGCAGGAACAGGCTCACCCAGAGCGGGACCGTGGTCCCATGCATGAGGCCCAGCGAAAGCTGCAACATGCAATCGCCCAGCCAGACGCCCGGCCAGAGACGCATGCCGAAAACCAGGAGCGCGCCCAGCGCGATTCCGGCGGAAGGGAAAAGCGAGGCGACATAACCGGAGTTGGGCGCGAAAAGGTGCACGAAAGCAGACCCCACGCCGAAATAAACCAGCGCAAGCAGGAAAATCTTGCGCCATTTGTGGTTGGAGGCGGGAGTCCTGGCGGTCATGCGCGGCCTGTCATGGTTTGCCTTTGTCCTTTTCCCGACCTTCTTTTTGCTTCGCTTTCCCAGCCGCTTTCCGGTTCTCTTCCCGCTCCGCCTGGAAGCGGGCGATGTTTTCCGTCAGGAGGGCGTGCAACTCGCTTCCTTCCTCGACCTGCGGCAGCAGCCTTTGCCAGTATTCGGCGGCCTTTTCCCGCTCGCCGGCTTCCATGGCGGCGGCTCCGGCGAAAAAGAGCGCCTTGCCGTGGTTGGGGTCGAGTTCGAGCGCCCTGCTCAACAACTGGCGCGGTTTCCCCTTGAAGACGGTGCCTCCCCCGGTTTTCTGGGCGGGCAGGGCGGCCAGCGAGAGCGCCTCCGCGTAATCGGCCAGCACTCCGGCATCGTCCGGCAGCCGCTCTTCGATTTTTTCATAAATCGCGACGGCATCCTGTATCCGGTCGAGCGCCTTGTAGGAACGGGCCAGCATCAGCCAGCCCTGCTCGTCCTCGGGATTTTCCCGCAGGTGGGTTTCGAGACGCGCCGTCATTTCGGCAAACTGTTCCGCGCTCGGCTGCGCCGCCGCCTGGGGAAACAGTTCCGGCTCCAGCGCCGCCGGATTACCCAGCAGGATATAACCGGAAAACGCGCAGGCCACCAGGAACAGCACGCACATCGCCGCCAGCAGCGGGGAAGAACGCCCGTCGGCGGCTTTCTCCGCCGCGCCGGGCCGGTTTTCTTCCAGGAGCCGGTACTGCAATTCCGTTTTCGCCTGGACGAAATCCGCTTCGTCCAGTTTCCCGGCGGCGCGTTCCCTTTCCAGTTCCGCCAGTTGCTCGCGCAGGATGGCGAGATTGCCCGCCTCGCCCGCTTCGGCGGACGGAGGACTGGAGGGCCGGCGCAACAGGGGAAAGAGCAGGAAAGCGACGCTCAGGACGACGAGAAAAGCGGCGGCGAGGAGAAAGAAAGTCATGCTCCGTTCCCCCCGTCTCCTGTCTCCTGTTTCCCGTCTCCCGCCGCGAGCAGGCGAGCCGCCTCCCGGAGCGCGCCGTCATCCGGAGGCGGGGCGGCGGCAAGGCGGCGCGCGCGCCTGACGAGGTAAAGGCGCAGGACGACGACGCCGAAAATGAGAAAGAACGGCGGCCCCAGCCAGAGAAGCCAGGTCGTCGCCTTGAAGGGCGGGCGGTAAAGGACGAAATCGCCGTAATGCTCGACCATGAAATCGAGGATTTCGTCATCGCTCCTGCCCTCCCCGATCATGCCGCGGATCTTCGCCCGCAAATCCTCGGCCAGATCGGCGTTGGAAGCGGCGATGGTTTCGTTCTGGCAGACCAGGCAGCGCAGTTCCCCGGCGATGGATTGCAGGCGTTTTTCCGCGACCGGGTCGGCGGCCAGGGGACGCGCCTCCTCGGCGCCAGCCGGAGGAACGGGCGGCGCGGCCAGGAAGGCAAGGAGGAAGAGAACAAAAAGGAAAAACAGGCGAAAACGCATGATCGAACTTGGGTGGATGAACTATTGCAGGCTTTCCAGGCGCAGCTTCGTCACCTTCCCCCGCACGGCCGCCAGGCTTTCGATCCTGCCGATGGCGGCGTCGGCCTGTCTTTCGCGGCAGACATGCGTGAGGATGATGATGTCGGTCTCGCCTTCGCCCTCGTCGGGGCCTCTTTGCAACATGGCGTCGATGGAAATGTCCTCGTCGGCGAGAAGGCGGGTGACGTCGGCCAGCACGCCGGGCTTGTCCTCCACCGTGAGACGCAGGTAGTAGGCAGTCTCGGCCTCGCCGATCGGGAGAACGGGCAGGGCTTCCCTGGCATGCAGGCGGTTCGGCTGGAAGGCCAGGTGCGGCACGCGATTGTCCGGATCGGTCGCGGCGGCGCGGGCGACATCGACCAGGTCGGCGATCACGGCGGAAGCCGTCGGCTCCGCGCCCGCCCCCTTGCCGTAATACAGCGTCATGCCCACGGCGTCGGCCTTCACCAGCACGGCGTTCATCGCCCCCTCGACATTGGCGAGCAGGCGCTTCGCCGGCACCAGCGTGGGATGCACGCGCAGTTCCACGCCATCCGCGCGCCTTCTCGCCAGACCGAGGAGCTTGATGCGATAGCCCAGTTGCTCGGCATAGCGGATGTCGGCGGCTTCCAGCCGTGCGATGCCTTCGACATAGGCCCGGTCGAACTGGACAGGAATGCCGAAGGCGATGGAAGCGATCAGGGTCGCCTTGTGCGCGGCGTCGATGCCCTCGATGTCGAAGGTCGGATCGGCCTCGGCATAGCCCAGGCGCTGCGCTTCCCGCAACACTTCCGCAAAGGGCAGCCCCTTGTCGCGCATTTCGGAAAGGATGAAATTGGTTGTCCCGTTGATGATCCCCGCCACCCATTCGATATGGTTGGCGGCCAGCCCTTCGCGCAGGGCCTTGATGATGGGGATGCCGCCAGCCACCGCCGCCTCGAAGGCGACGATGACGCCCTTTTCCTGCGCGGCGGCGAAGATTTCATTGCCATGCACGGCGAGCAGCGCCTTGTTCGCGGTCACCACATGCTTGCCGTTTTCGATGGCCTTGAGCACCAGTTCGCGGGCGATGCCGTAGCCGCCGATCAATTCCACGACCACATCGACTTCCGGATCGCCGACCACGGCAAAAGCGTCATCGGTCAACCGGCAGGCGTTCTGCGTCACCTTCCGGGCAAGTTCCAGGTTCTTCTCGGCCACGACCGAAATCTGGATGGGACGCCCGGCGCGGCGGGAAATTTCCTGCGCGTTCCGGGCAAGAACGGTATAAACGCCGCCACCGACGGTGCCGATGCCCAAAAGACCAACATGGATAGGTTTCATGAGTTTCAAGAAAATTCAAGGAAAGAAAAGTTCAGGCGCTCGCGCCGTGCCGTTTGCGATAGCTTTCGAGGAAGCGGGCGATGCGGCCCAGCGCCTCGCGTAGATCATCCTCGTAGGGCAGGAACACCAGCCGGAAATGATTCGGATTGGGCCAGTTGAAGCCCGTTCCCTGCACCAGCAGCACCTTCTCCTCCACCAGCAACTCCTGGATGAAAGCCTGGTCGTCGTGGATCGGATACAGCACCGGGTCGAGCCGGGGGAACATGTACAGGGTGGCCTTCGGCTTGACGCACGAAACGCCGGGAATCGCGGTAATCAGCTCGTAGGCGATGTCGCGCTGCCGGCAGAGACGCCCGTTGGGCGCGACCAGATCGTCGATGCTCTGGTAGCCGCCGAGGGCCGTCTGGATCGCGTATTGCCCCGGCACATTGGCGCACAGGCGCATCGAAGCCAGCATGTCGAGACCCTCGATATAATCCGTCGCCTGCCGCTTGTCGCCGCACACCACCAGCCAGCCAGCACGATAGCCGCAACAGCGGTAATTCTTGGAAAGCCCGTTGAAAACCAGGGTCAGCACGTCTTCGGACAAGGCGGCGAGCGAGGTATGCTCGCCCCCATCGTACAAAACCTTGTCATACACCTCGTCGGAACACAGCACCAGGCCGTGCGTCCGGGCGATTTCGATCAATTCCCGCAACATCTCGTCCGGATACAGCGCGCCGGTCGGATTGTTCGGATTGATGACGACCAGCGCCTTGGTGCGCGGGGTGATCTTCTTCCGGATGCTGTCCAGATCCGGCAGCCAGCCGTTCGACTCGTCGCACAGGTAATGCACCGGCGTGCCGCCGGAAAGCGAAATCGCCGCCGTCCACAACGGATAATCCGGCGCCGGCACGAGAACCTCGTCACCCGTGTTCAGGAGCGCGTTCATCGACATGACGATCAGTTCGGAAACGCCGTTGCCGACGTAAATATCCTCGATATCCACGCCCTTGATGTGCTTTTGCTGCGTGTAATGCATGATCGCCTTGCGCGCCGAGAAAATTCCCTTGGAATCGGAGTAGCCGGCCGCGTTCGGCAGGTTGTGGATCATGTCCAACTGGATTTCCTCCGGCGCTTCGAAGCCGAAGCTCGCCAGATTGCCGATATTCAGTTTGATGATCCGGTGTCCTTCCTCCTCCATCAGTCGCGCCTGCGCGAGCACCGGGCCACGGATGTCGTAGCAGACATCGGCCAGTTTTTCGGATTTCAACAAGGGGTTCATGGCATTTCGGCGGAAAAGACGCCATCTTACTGTAGAGCCGATGAAAGCCGCAATTTGTTACCTTATATAGGTGTGAAAGTGGAACAACCCGTGCGTTTGACCGCCAATATCGTCATTGCGAAGCGCAAAACCTCACGCATCCCCCCGGGTGCGATTAAAAGTGGAGGATGCCAAAGCGATATTTTCCCCCCGTTTATCTGGGTGCAATCCAAAGTTTTCCGCCAGCCGTATCGAAATCAACCACGAAACCTCGCTCTTTTTTCGAGCGCGCTCGCATTTGAAAATCCGGGAGCGTCCCGAAGGGACG
>JAITDH010000004.1 GCA_031282665.1 Zoogloeaceae bacterium
TAAGACGGAACGATATTATCAGATAACGCCGCGGACATGGTCAGGTTCCGTCCCATCGGGTGCAGCCTTCTTTCGTATGCGCCAACGTCCCCGCCGCGAAACAGAAACCTCGTAGCGGATTCGTGTGATCCATGCTTTGCTCCTTATGTTCTTCGCGTCGTGAGATACAGGAATGTCGGATTACGCTTCGCTCATCCAACAAAACCCGACGATGCTTCGACCATTCTCCACAAGGGAAAGAAGGAAAAACGGCCCCGTACCGGGGATCGTCGCCGATCCCCGGCCAGGCACAATCCGGTTGTCCTCAATCCGCCTGTTTCTTCAGGAAGGAAGGCGGGTCGCGGTCGGGGGTGGCGCGGGTGCCGGGCAGGGTGTTGCCTGCCTGCCGCCGCAGGATGCCTTCGCCGCGGCCGCTGCCGATCATCGAGGGGCGTTGCAGGGGGAGCGGGGCGAAGTTCTGCACGGGGGTTTCCCCGTTCCGGGCGCCGACCTTCATCTGCCGCCGCTGGTAGGCGGGGAGATCCTCGCTGCTCAGGCGGGAGGCGACCAGGTCGTCGGTGCCGGTGGCATGGTGGACGACCGTCAGTTCCGGCTGCTGCGCCCTGGGGGCGGGGGCGTCGAGGCCGGTGGCGATGACGGTGACGCGCAACTGGTCGCCCATTTCGTCGTCGATGACCACGCCGTGGATCACGTTCGCCCGCTCGGTGGTGAAGCCGCGCACCGTCGCCAGCGCTTCTTCCACTTCTTCCATCTGGAAGTCGGAGTGCGCGGTGATGTTGAGCAGGACGGCCTTCGCCGTGGTGAAATCGACGCCTTCGAGGAGGGGCGATTTGATCGCCTGCTGCACCGCCACGCTGGCGCGTCCGCCGAGGCCGTCGAAGGGGACGATGTCGCCGGCGGGGATGGTCGCCGTTCCCATCAGGGCGCGGCCGGTGGATTCCAGCACGGTGCACACATCGTTGAAGTCGACATTGACGAGGCCGGGACGGGTGATGATCTCGACGATCCCGCCCACCGCGTTCTTCAGCACGTCGTTCGCCGCGGCATAGCATTGCAGCAGGCTGGGACGGGGGATGGCGAGGCATTCCCGCAGCTTGTCGTTCAGGATGACGAGGAGGGCGTCGACATGCGGGGTGAGCGCCTCGATGCCTTCTTCCGCGTTCGCCAGCCGCTCGCCGCCCTCGCCTTTGCTCGGCTTGGTCACGACGCCGACGGTGAGGATCTCCATGTCCTTCGCCAGTTGGGCGATGACCGAGGCGGCGCCGGTGCCGGTGCCGCCGCCCATGCCGGCGGTGATGAAGACCATGTCGTAGCCGTTCAGGCGTTCGCGCAACTGGTCCAGCGAATCTTCCGCCGCTTCCCGCGCCCGTTGCGGCTTGCCGCCCGCGCCCAGGCCGCGCCTCTTGCCGAGGGCTTCGCTGTAGAGCAGCATCCGCCCGCGCGCGAGGTTGCCGCGCAGCGCCTGCGCGTCGGTATTGATGGCAAGGAAATCGGCGCCCCTGATCCCTTCCCGGATCATGTGGTTGACGGCATTGCCGCCGCCGCCGCCCACGCCGATGACCAAGATCTTGGCCGCCACGTCTTCCATGTAAAAATCTTCAAGCTCCAGTTGATCCTGGTCGATTTCGTAGAACTCCGCCATTTCTCACTCCTCATAAAAAAACAAGACAAGACAAAAGCAACTCCAACTTCAAAACGTATTCTTGAAATGCTTGAACCATTTGCGCCACGAGGGGACTTCCGCGGCGCGCCGTCCGCGCTGCCAGTCGGCGCGGGCGCGCAGCAGGAGGCCGAAGGCCGTGGCGAAACGCGGCACGCAGACCATGTCCGAGAAGCCGCCGGTGTATTTCGGCGCGCCGAGGCGCACCGGCATGTGCAGCATTTCCTCGCCCAGCTCGATCATGCCGGGCATCAGGGCCGCGCCGCCGGTGATGACCAGTCCGGAGGAAAGACGCCCGAAGCCTTCCCGCGTCAGTTCCTCTTCCACCTTTTCGTAGAGTTCCTCCACCCGCGCCTGGATGACGCCGACCAGTATCTGCCGTTCCATCCGGCGGTTCGGGCGCTCGTCGATGCCGGGGACTTCCACGTATTCTTCCGGCGCGACCAGGTCGGCCAGCGCGCAGCCGCGTTCGCATTTCAGGTGTTCGGCATCCTTCGTCGGGGTGCTCAGGCCAATGGCGATGTCGTTGGTGATTTCGCTCCCCGCGATGGGGATGACCGCCGTGTGGCGGATCGCGCCCTGTTTCCAGACGGCGAGATCCGCCGTGCCGCCGCCGATGTCGAGCAGGCAGACGCCGAGATCCTTTTCGTCCGTGGAGAGCACCGCGTCGCTGGAGGCGAGCGGTTGCAGGACGATCTCTCCCAGGGTGAGGCCGCTCAGGGCGACGCATTTCTTCAGGTTCTGCGCGGCGGAAATCGCGCCGGTGACGATGTGCGCCTTCACTTCCAGGCGGGTGCCGCTCATCCCGATGGGTTCCAGGATGCCGCCCTGCCCGTCGATGATGAATTCCTGCGGCAGGACGTGCAGGATTTCATGGTCGGAGGGAATGCGCAGGGTCTGCGCCATGTCGAGGACGCGCCGCAGGTCTTCCTCGCTGACTTCCTTGTTGCGCACCGCCACCTGGCCGGTGCTCGGCAGGCCCTTGATGTGCCGTCCGGCGATGCCGACATAGACGTCCTTCGCCACGTTGCCCGCCATGAACTGCACCCGTTCGACGACGCGGGAAATGGCGGAAACGGCTTCCTTGATGTTGACCACCGCGCCATCCTTGATGCCGACGGATTCCTGTTCTTCCAGGCCAATGATGTTGAGTTTGTCGTCGCTGTCCAGCTCCGCCATCAGCATGGCGATTTTCGTCGTGCCGATGTCGAGGGCCACGATGAGGTTGCGGGAAGCGCTTCTTTCCTTGTTCATTCTTTCCATCCTTCGATCAGGGACGCCCCGGCGAGAGCACGAAGCCGTTGGGATAGCGCAGATCCACGATCTTCGGCGGCGGCTGGCGCTTCGCCACGAAGCGGGGATAGGCGGCGACGAAACGTTTCAGCCGCCGGGTGGCGGAAATGCCGCCCTGCTCTTCCCGTCCCAATTTCAATGTCATACCATTGGCGAGCCGCATGTCCAGCGACAGGCGCGCCGAAAAGGTCAATGCCGCCGGTTCGAGGGAGAGCGGGGCGAGCAATCGCCGGCTTTCCTCGTAACGCCGCAGCAATTCCGTCGCCGTGCCTTCCGGGCCGTGCAGGCGCGGCATTCCCGGCGGCAAGGATTTCTTGTCGCCGGGGAGCGTGGCGGCAAAAACTTCCCCTTCCGCATTGACCCATTCCTTGCCGGAATTTCCCCAGTGGGCGACCGGAACCTGTTCTTCCAGCAGGATGATCAGGCGATCCGGCCAGACCCGGCGCACCGTCGCGCGGCGCACCCAGGGCAGGCTTTCCAGGCCGAAACGGACCTGCGAGAGGGAAATGGTGAAGAAATTGCCCCGCAGGCGGCCGCGCAGCACTTCGCTCAACTCGGCGAACGACACGCGGTCGAGCGGTTTTTCCAGTTCCACGCGCTGGATCGGCAGGAAGCGCAGCCACAGGATCACCAGCGCGGCGCAGAGCATCGCCAGCCCGGTCGTGACGCAAAGCGCCGTCAGGGCGTTCAGTGTGTTGAGTAGCTTGAATTGGCGCCACATTCATCCTCTATCCTTGCAGTTTGGCAAGACCTAGCACATTCAGTACCAGGTCGTCATAGCCGATGCCCGCCGCGCGCGCCGCCATCGGCACGAGGGAGTGCGAGGTCATGCCGGGAGAGGTGTTGACCTCCAGGAAATAGTGCCGTCCCGCCATGTCCATGAGGAGATCCACCCGCCCCCAGCCGCTGCCGCCGATGGCGCGGAAGGCTTGCAGCGCGCCCGCCTGGATCTCCGCCGTCTTTTCCGCGGACAGCGCGGCCGGGCAGAGATAGCGGGTGTCGTCGCGCAGGTATTTCGCTTCGTAGTCGTAGAAGGCTTTCGCCGGCTCGATCTTGACGATGGGCAGGGCGCGTTCGCCGAGGATGGCGACGGTATATTCGCCGCCCATCAGGCCCGCCTCGGCCAGCACCATGGAATCGTGTTCCGCCGCCGCCTCGTAGGCCGCCGCGAGTCCGCCCCGGCGCTCGACCATCGTGATGCCGACGGAGGAGCCTTCCCGCGCGGGCTTGACGAAAATCGGCAGGCCCAGTTCGGCTTCCACGGCGGCGAAATCGCTTTCCGCCTCCAGCAGCACGTGCCGCGGCACCGGCAGCCCGATCGCCTGCCAGATGAGCTTGGTGCAGAGCTTGTCCATGCCGATGGCGGAAGCCATGACGCCGGGGCCGGTGTAGGGAATGCCGATGAGTTCGAGGAATCCCTGTATCGTGCCGTCCTCGCCGTGCCGCCCGTGCAGGGCGATGAACACGCGGTCGTAGGCGCGCAGTTCTTCCAGCGGCGTTTGCGCCGGGTCGAAGGGATGCGCGTCCACCCCCTTCCGCCGCAGGGCGTCCAGGACGCCCTGGCCGCTGTGCAGGGAAACCTTCCGCTCGGCGGAGGTTCCGCCCATGAGCACCGCCACTTTGCCAGGATTTTTCATTGCTTTTCCGCCGCCTTGGACAATGGGTTCATAAAACAGATTTTCTCCGCCACGATGTCGATGGAGCCCGCGCCCAAGGTCAGCACCACATCGCCATCGCGTGCCGCCTCGACTACCCGTTCCGGCAAATCGACCAGTTGTTCGACGAATACCGGCTCCACCTTGCCCGCCACCCGCACGGCGCGGGCGAGACTGCGGCCGTCGGCGGCAACGATCGGCGTTTCGCCCGCCGCATAGACCTCGGTGAGAAACAGCGCGTCGACGCCGGAGAGCACCGTGACGAAATCCTCGAAACAGTCGCGGGTGCGGGTGTAGCGGTGCGGCTGGAAAACCACCAGCAGGCGCCGGCCGGGAAAGGCGGCGCGCGCGGCGGCCAATGTCGCCGCCATTTCCGCCGGGTGATGCCCATAGTCATCGACCAAGGTGAAACTGCCGCCGCCATTTTCTTCGGGAACGGCGATTTCGCCGTAGCGCTGGAAGCGCCGGCCGACGCCCTTGAATTCGGCCAGCGCCCGCACGATGGCTTCGTCGTCGATCTGGATTTCGCTGGCGACGGTGATCGCGGCCAGCGCGTTCAGCACGTTGTGCAGGCCCGGCATGTTGAGGGTGACGGGCAATCCCCGTCCTTTCCCGCGGCGGACGTTGAAGACCATCCGGCCGCCTTCGGCGCGGATGTTTTCCGCATGCACGTTGGCTTCGCTGGAAAAACCGTAGCGCACGATCTGCTTGGCGACCTGCGGCATGATCTCGCGCACGTGCGGGTCTTCCTGGCAGAGCACGGCCACCCCGTAGAAAGGCAGGCGGTTGAGGAATTCCACGAAGGTCTGCTGCAATTTGCCGAAATCGTGCCCGTAGGTATCCATGTGGTCGGCGTCGATATTGGTCACGACGGAAATGACCGGGGCGAGATACAGGAAGGAAGCGTCCGATTCGTCCGCCTCGGCGACGAGGAAATCGCCCTTCCCGCGCCGGGCGTTCGCGCCCGCCGCGAGCAGGCGGCCGCCGATCACGAAGGTCGGGTCCAGCCCCGCTTCGGCGAGGATGCTGGCGACGAGGCTGGTGGTCGTGGTCTTGCCGTGCGTTCCGGCGATGGCGATGCCCTGTTTCAGGCGCATCAGTTCGGCGAGCATCAGCGCCCGCGGCACGATGGGGATGTCCGCCAGGCGCGCGGCCTCCACTTCCGGATTGCCGTCCCGCACCGCCGTCGAGACGACCACCGCGTGCGCCCCGGCGATGTTCGCCGCCGCGTGCCCGATGGCAATCCGGATGCCCTGCTTTTCCAGATGCGCCGTGCTCGCCGAGGCGTGGAGATCGGAACCGGAAACGGTATAGCCGAGGGTGGAGAGCACCTCCGCGATGCCGCTCATTCCGGCGCCGCCGATGCCGACGAAGTGGATGTGCCTGACTTTGTGTTTCATCGCAAGATCAAAGAGAAATATGAAAAAGGGCGGCGCGATCCGACGGCAGGTCGGCCGCCGGGTTGCGCGGCTTGCGCGCCATTTCCCGGCAAACGTCGGCAACCGCCCGCGCCGCGCCGGGGCGCGCCAGCAAGCGCGCTTTCTTCGCCATTTCCAGCAACTGGCTGCGCCGGTAGTTGCCGAGCAGGGCGACGGATTCCGGCGTCAGATCGCCCTGCGGGAGCAGGATGGCGCCGCCCGTCTGCGCCAGGAAACGGGCATTGCCGGTCTGGTGATCGTCGACGGCCTGCGGGAAAGGCACGAGAATGGAGGCCACGCCCGCGGCGGCAAGCTCGGCGATGGTGAGCGCCCCGGCGCGGCAGATCACCAGATCCGCCCAGGCATAGGCGCCGGCCATGTCTTCGATGAAGTCGACGCAATGCGCCGAACCGCCCGCCTCCCGGTAATCCGCGTAATTCGCCTGCAAGGCTTCCAGATGCTTCGCGCCGGACTGGTGCACCACCTCCGGGCGCTGTTCCGGCTCGATGCGCAGCAGTCCGCGCGGGATCGTCTCGTTCAACGCCTGCGCCCCCAGGCTGCCGCCGACGACGAGGAGTTGCAGGGGGCCGGAGCGATCCCGCAGGCGCTCTTCCGGCTCGGGCAGGCGCGCGACATCCTCGCGCACCGGATTGCCGACCCATTCCCCCTTCTCGAGCGCATCGGGAAAGCCCGTCAGGACGCGCTGCGCGAAAAAGGCCAGCACCCGGTTGGCCAGTCCGGCGATGGAATTCTGCTCGTGGATGACGAAGGGAATCCCCAGCAGCCGGGCCATGAGGCCGCCCGGGAAGGTGACGTAGCCACCCATGCCGAGCACCACGTCGGGCCGCAGGCGGCGCAATTCCTGTCTCGCCCGCCAGCAGGCGCGAGCGAGATTGACGGGCAGCATCAGCTTGCGCCAGAGGCCCTTGCCGCGCAGGGGAGGAAAGCGCACGGGCACCAGGGGGAAGCCGTGCTTCGGCACGATCTGCGCTTCCATCGCGTCCGCGTTGCCGAGCCAGAGCACGCGCCAGCCCTCGTCCCGCAGGATCTGCGCGACCGCCAGGGCCGGGAAGATGTGTCCTCCCGTGCCGCCCGCCATGATGAGGATGGTCGGAGCATCCGGAGTTTCGGCATTCATACGCGGCCTCCCTGCATCAGGCGACGATTCTCCCAGTCCACGCGCAGCAGGACGCCGAGCGCGATACAGTTGACGACCAGCCCCGAACCGCCATAGCTCATGAAAGGCAGGGTCACCCCGGTGGTGGGCAGGAGATTGACGTTGACGCCCATGTTGATGAAACCTTGCAGGCCGAACCAGAGACCGATGCCCATGGCGACCAGCGCCGGGTACAGACGGTCGAGATCGACGCAGAGACGGCCGATGGCGAAGGCCCGCCGCACGATGACGACGAACAGCAGCACCACCGCGAGCATGCCGAGGAAACCCAGTTCCTCGCCGATGACGGCGAGCAGGTAGTCGGTATGCGCTTCCGGCAGGTAAAGGTGTTTTTCGACGCTGCCGCCCAGGCCGGAGCCGAACCAGCCTCCCCGCCCGAAGGCGAGCTTCGCGTGGAAGGGCTGGTAGCCGGAGCCGTCGATGAAATTCTGCGGCTGGAGCCAGGCGATGATCCGGACGTAGATATAGTTGCTGAACAGGATCAGGGGCGGCAGCGCGATCGCCAGGCAGGCGGCCAGGCGCAGGAAGATCCAGATGTTCAGGCCGCCCATGAAGAGGATGCCCATGACGATGGCCGACATCATCAGGATGGAACTGACGTCCGGCTCCAGTTTCAGCAGGACGCCGACCAGCGCCATGACCGCCAGCATCGGCAGGAAGGCGCGCTTGAAGTCTTCCATGAATTCCCGCTTGCGCACCGCGAAATCCGCGACATAGAGGATGCAGAAAAGTTTCATGATCTCGGAAGGCTGCGGATGCACCACGATGAGGTTGATCCAGCGCCGGGCGCCTTTCGCGCTCTTGCCGATCACCGGGAAGAGCGCCAGGGCGAGGAGAACGAGGCCGAAGATGAACAGCCAGGGGGCAGCCTTCTGCCATTCTTCCATGCTGGTCTGGAAGGCAAGGAGGGCGAGGAGCGCGCCGAAGGCAAGAAACATCATGTGCCGGCGGAGGTAGTAGGTGCTGGGCAGGTTGACGCTTTCGGCGTGCGCGAAGGAGGCCGAATAGACCATGACCAGCCCGAAGGAGAGGAGGAACAGGCAGGACCAGAGGAGGACGTGGTCGATTTCCGCGCGCAGACGATAGCCGCTCATGCTTTTTCCTCCCGTGCCGCGACCGCTTGACGAAAGACCTCCGCCCGTTCGGCGTAGTCCTTGAACATGTCCCAGCTCGCGCAGGCGGGCGAGAGCAGGACGCAATCGCCCGGCCCGGCTTCCCCGGCAAGCCAGGCCACCGCTTCTTCCAGGGTGGGGAAGGTCCGCGTCGGCAGGCCGCAGCCTTCGATCGCCTTGCCGATCCGGCCCGCGTCCCTGCCGATCAGGGCCACGGCGCGGCCGTGCTCCTTCAATGCCGCCCGCAGGGGGGAAAATTCCTGCCCCTTGCCATCGCCGCCCAGGATGACGGCGACGGGCCTTCCCATCCCCGCGATGGCGGCGAGCGTCGCGCCGACATTGGTTCCCTTGGAATCGTCGACGTACAACACGCCGCCGATTTCCGCCACCGGCTCGACGCGATGCGGCAGGCCGCGGAATTTCTTCAGCGCGGGCAGCGCCTTTTCGGCGGGCACGTCCAGCGCCCGGCAAAGGGCCAGGGCCGCCATGACGTTGGCCGCGTTGTGGCGGCCCTCGATGGGCAGGGAGGAAAGGGCGACGAGGCGTTCATCGCCGAGGTAGATGGCGTTCTTCCTGATGCCATAGTGTCCTTCGCGCGGCGGCGGGCCGAGGCCGAAGGTCGTCAGGCCGACGCAGCGCCCCATGCCGAGCGACCAGTCGTCGTCGCGGTTGAGGATCTGCGTCACGGCGCCGTGGAAAATCCGCGCCTTGGCGTTGGCGTAATCAAACAGGGTGGCGTGGCGGTCGAGATGATCCGCCGTCACGTTGAGCACGGTGGCTGCGTCGGCGGGCAGGTAACGGGTGCATTCCAGCTGGAAGCTGGACAACTCGCAGACCCAGACGTCCGGCAGGCTGCGCGCGTCGACCGCCTGCATCAAGGCATCGAGCAGCGAGGGCGAGATGTTGCCGCAGGCCACCGCGCGCAGGCCCGCGCCGTTCAGGAGATGCGCGGTCAATGCCGTGACGGTGGTCTTCCCGTTGCTGCCGGTGATCGCCGCCACGCGGGTGTCCGGGCAATAGCGATCCCAGGCGGCGACGAACAGATCCACCTCCGAGACGATGGGAATCCCGGCTTCCGCGATGGCCGGGGTGGAAGGCGGCACGCCGGGGGAGAGGGCGATGGCGTCGAAGCCGGCGAAGGTCGGCGCGGCGAATTCGCCGCGCACGACTTCCACCTGCGGCGCGAAGGCTTGCAGGGCGGCGAGATTGGGCGGATTCGCGCGGCTGTCCGCGACGCGCACCTCCGCCCCCTGCCGGACGAGCCATTTCGTCATCGCCAGGCCCGATTCGCCCAGTCCCGCGACCAGGAAACGGCGGCCTTCGAGTTGCATGAGTTCGGTGAAATTCACGCCGTTCACCTCAGTTTCAGCGTGGAAAGGCCGAAGAGCACCAGGATGATGGTGATGATCCAGAAACGCACGACGACCTGCGTTTCCTTCCAGCCGCTCTTTTCGAAATGGTGATGCAGGGGCGCCATGAGGAGAATCCGCCGCCCTTCCCCGAAGCGCCAGCGCGTGTATTTGAACCAGGAAACCTGCAACATGACGGAGAGGGTTTCGACGACGAAGATGCCGCCCATGATGAAGAGGACGATTTCCTGCCGGATGACGACGGCGACCGTGCCGAGCGCCGCGCCCAGGGAAAGCGC
Source organism: Zoogloeaceae bacterium (assembly GCA_031282665.1). The sequence goes on from JAITDH010000004.1 coordinate 9,964, forward strand.
CCCCACGTCGCCCATGAACACTTCCGCCGGATAGGCGTTGAACCAGAGGAAACCCAGCCCGGCGCCAGCGATGGCGGCGAGCAGGATGCACAGTTCGCCCGCTCCGGGAACGTAGGGCATGAGCAGGTATTTCGCATAGACGGAGTTCCCCGCGACATAGGCGAAGATGGCGAAGGCGGCGGCGAGCATCACCGTGGGCATGATCGCCAGGCCGTCCAGGCCGTCGGTGAGATTTACCGCGTTGGAGGTGCCGACGATGACGCAATAGGTGAGGGCGACGAAGCCCCAGACGCCCAGGGGATAGGCGATGGTCTTGAAGAAGGGGACGATCAGCCCGGTCTGCTGCGCCAGGTTTTCGGTGGAAAAGGCGAGGAAGATGGCCGCGCCGAGGCCGAGCACCGATTGCCAGAAGAATTTCCAGCGCGCGGACAGCCCGTTCGGATTGCGGTAGACCACCTTTTTCCAGTCGTCGTACCAGCCGATGATGCCGAACCCCAGGGTGACGACGAGCACCGTCCACACGTAGCGGTTGTCGAGATCGCCCCAGAGGAGGGTGGTCACGGCGATGGAAATCAGGATCAGGACGCCGCCCATGGTCGGGGTGCCGGATTTGATCAGATGGGTCTGCGGCCCGTCGGTGCGCACCGCCTGGCCGATTTTCTTCGCCGCCAGCCAGCGGATCACCCTCGGCCCCAGGGCGAGCGAGAAGAAGAGCGCCGTCATCGCGGCAAGGACCATGCGCAGGGTGATGTAATCGAAAACGGTAAACGCCCGTATGTCGCGCGCGAGCCATTGGGTCAACCAGAGCAGCATTTCAGTCTTTCTCCCCCAATAGTTCGACGACCCGTTCCATGCGCATGAAGCGCGAGCCTTTCACCAGCACCGTGGCGTTCGCCGTCAAATCCTTCCGGAGCGCCGCGACGAGCGCCTCCGGCGTCGGGAAATGGCGCGCGCCTTCGCCGAAATTGCGCGCCGCCTGCTGGCTGTTCTCGCCCAGCGTGTAGAGCCGGTCGATGCCCATGCTCTTCGCGTAGCCGCCGATTTCGTCGTGGAACTGGGCGCTGGACTGGCCGATCTCGCCCATGTCGCCGAGGACGAGCAGCTTCTTGCCGATCGTGGAAGCGAGCACGTCGATGCCGGCGCGCACCGAATCCGGATTGGCGTTGTAGGTATCGTCGAGCAACGTCGCGCCCCCGGCGAGGGGTCGCGCCTGGAGGCGTCCCTTGACGCCGGCAAAGGAGGTCAGGCCGCGCCGGACAACCTCGGCGACCCGGTCCACCTGGCCGGCAAGCGCCCCTTCCGCCGCCGCTGCCGCCGCCAGCGCGTTCATCGCGTTGTGCAGGCCGGGAACGGCGAGCGACACTTCCACCGACCATCCATGATGGGTGATGCGCAGATGGGTGCAGAGGCCGCGCATTTCCGCCGTGCCGTTCACCTCGCCTTTCCCGTGCAGGGAAAAGCCGACGACCCGGCGATTGCGGTTCAGGCCGCGCCAGAAATCCGCGTAGGGATCGTCCTCGTTGATGACCGCCAGGCCGTCTTCCGGCAGGCTCGCGTAGATCGTTCCCTTTTCCGCCGCCACCGCGCCCAGGTTCGCCATGCCTTCCAGATGCGCGTGCCCGGCGTTGGTGACGAGCGCCACCGTGGGCCGGGCGATGCGGCCGAGGACGGCGATTTCGCCGGGATGGCTCATGCCCATCTCGATCACCGCCGCCCGATGTTCGGGACGCAGTTTGAGGAGCGTGAGCGGCAGCCCGACGTCGTTGTTGAAATTGCCCGAGGTCGCCAGCACGGCGGATTGTTCCGCTGCTTGCTTCGTTGGTTGTTCCGTTGTTTGCTCCGCCGCTGTCTCCGCCGTTTGCTCCGCAGTTTTCTCATAAGCGGCTTCCAGGATGCGGGCGATCATTTCCTTGCTCGTGGTCTTGCCATTCGAGCCGGTCAGGGCGATCAGGGGCAGGCTGAAAAAACTCCGCCAGGCGGCGGCAAGCGCCCCCAGGGCGAGACGGGTGTCGGCGACCAGCAGCGCCGGGACGCCTTCGGGCAGCTTTTCCGCGCGGCTGACCAGGAGCGCCGCCGCGCCCTGGCGCACCGCCATCTCCAGATAATCGTGGGCATCGAATTTTTCCCCCGCGAGGGCGACGAACAGCTTGCCCGCGCAGTCGACGCGGCTGTCGGTCGCCACGCCGTCGATCGCCACCGTTCCCGCCGTGTCTTCACCCAGCAGGCGAGCGCCGATGCATTGGGCGATGTCGGCCAGTTCCCAGTGCATCCGGCCCGCGAGCCAGCGGCTTTGCCAGGGGTGCGCATGGTAGCGGGCAAGGTTTTCCTCGACCGTCGCGGCATCGCTGAAATCCCGCCGCTCGCCGCGAATTTCCTGGTAGGCCTCGTGTCCCTTGCCCGCGACGAGGCAGACGTCTGCCGGCGTGGCGGCGGCCAGCATCGCACCGATCGCTTCGCCGCGCCCTTCTTGCTGCGCGCATCTGGCGCGGCGGTCTTCCGGAATGCCCTGGAGAATATCCGCGCGGATGGCCGCCGGGTCTTCGCCGCGCGGATTATCGTCGGTGATCCACAGCGCGTCCGCCCGCCCGGCGGCGACCGCGCCCATCTGCGGACGCTTGCCGGGGTCGCGGTCGCCGCCGCAACCGAACAGGCAGAAGAGCCGCCCGCCCCGCGCCGTGGCCACCGGACGCAGGGCGTCCAGGGTATTTTCCAGCGCGTCGGGGGTGTGCGCGTAATCGACCACGACGAGCGGCCTGTTTTTTCCACCACCCCGCTCGCCGCCATGCCGTTCCATGCGTCCCGGTGGCGGGCGCAGGGCGGCCAGCCTGTCCGCCGTTTCCGCCGGGGTGAAGCCGCGATCCAGCAATATCGCGGCCACCGCGAGCAGGTTGCCGACGTTGTAGCGGCCGAGCAGGGCGGTTTCCACCCTGGCTTCCCCCTGCGGCGCGACGAGGCGGAAGGACTGCCCCGCCGCCGTGTCGCGCAGGTCTTCGGCGCGCAGGATGTCGGGCGGGTTGATGGACAGGCTGGTGGGCAGGACATCGGACAGCTCATCCCGCTCCGTCAAGGTGTAGCCGACGATTTTCTTCGCCATGGCCGAATGCGCCAGGCGGCGGCCCATTTCGTCGTCGAGATTGAGCACCGCCAGCCTGAGACGCGGCCAGTGGAAGAGCTTTTCCTTGGCGGCCGCGTAGGCTTCCATGCTGCCGTGGTAATCGAGATGGTCGCGGGTGCAATTGGTGAAAATCGCGCTGTCGATCTGGCAGCCGTTCAGACGCCCTTCCTCGATGCCGATCGACGAGGCTTCCAGGGCGCAGGCCCGCGCGCCGCGGGCGACGAAACCGGCGAGGAGGGAGGCCAGGGCCGGGGCTTCCGGCGTCGTGAATCCGGTCGGCACCAGTTCGCCGGGAAAGCCCGCGCCCAGCGTGCCGATGCAGGCGCAGGCGCCGGGATAGGCGTGCGCGAGCCATTGGCTGATGCTGGTCTTGCCGTTCGTGCCGGTCACCGCGAGCAGGGAAAGCTGTCCGGTCGGTTGTCCGGCCACTTCGTGCGCCAGCGCGCCGGAGAGCGCCCGCAACTGCGTCGCGGCATGCTGGGGCACCTGCCACGCGGGGTCCCAATGGAAATCGTCCGTTTCTTCCCAGAGCACCGCTTTCGCGCCGCGCCGGATCGCTTCGGGAATGTGCCGGCGGCCATCGCCGGCATGCCCGGGATAGGCGAGGAAGAGATCGCCGGGGCGGACCCGCCGGCTGTCGTCGGCAACGCCGGTCAGTCCTTCCCCGTGCAGGGTGTGCAGGGTTTGCAAGAGCTGCCGCGCGATCCGGTGCTGTTCGCCGTGCGTCATTGCCGCCCTCCGCTTCCTTCTCCCGTCGCCGCCTTGGCAAGCTGCAGGGGCATGTCCGGCGCGATGCCCAGGGAGCGCAGCGCGCCCGCCGCGATCTGCGAGACGATCGGCGCGGCGACGGCGCCGCCGCCATAGCCGCCGATGCCCGGCTCGTCGATGGAAACGACGACGATGAGGCGCGGCGCGGACATCGGCGCGATGCCGACGAAGGAGGCCAGGTGCCGGGTCCTGTCGTAGCGCCCGTTCACCAGCTTCTGCGCCGTGCCGGTCTTGCCGCCGATGCGGTAGCCGGGCACCTTCGCCCGCCATCCCGTCGCGCCGGGGGCGTTCACCACGCTTTCCAGCATGTCCAGCATGTCCCGCCGCGTCCGTTCGGAGATGATGGGCTTCCCGCCCTCCGGCGGCCCGTCCAGCGCCAGCATGGAAAGCGGCACGAGGTTGCGTTCCTTGCGGGTGAAGGCGAGGTAGGCGCGCGCCAGTTGCAGGGGGCTGGCGGCAAAGCTGTAGCCATAGGAAATCCGCGCCTGGTCCCGGCTCTGCCATTGCTTCCAGGAGCGCACCTGCCCGGCGCTTTCGGAGGGAAAGCCGAGGCCCGGTTTCTCCCCGAAGCCGAAGGCGGCCAGGTTTTCTCCCATCTCCTGCCTGGTGACCGCCATGCCGATGCGGGCGGCGCCGATATTGGAGGATTTCTGCAGGACCTGGGCGACGCTCAGGACCCGGAAATGGTTGCTGTGGTCGGGGATCGGCTCGCCGGCGACCGTGAAGCTGCCCGGCGAACAGTCGAGCGGCGTGTCCGGGTGGACGATGCCTTTTTCCAGGCCGAGCGCCACGGTGAAGGGTTTCATCACCGATCCCAGTTCGTAGCTGAAGACCACGCCCCGGTTGCGCAGCTTGTCGCCGAAGAGGTTGCGGCGGTCGTTTGGATCGAAGGAGGGCAGGTTGGCGAGGGCCAGCACTTCCCCGCTCTGCGCGTCCAGCACCAGCGCGCTGCCCGCCTTCGCCTGGTGCGCGGCGATCGCCTGTTGCAGGGCGGTGAAGGTGAGATACTGGATGCGCGAATCGAGCGACAGGCGGATGTCCTGCCCGTTGGCGGCATAGGTCATGCTGCGCTCTTCGATCAGCCGGCCCTTGCGGTCGCGGATCGTGTTCCAGACCCCCGGCGTGCCGCTCAGGTCGCCGTCGAAGACGCTTTCCGCGCCTTCCTGGCCGCTGTCGCCCACGCCGGTGAAACCGACCAGATGCGCGCTGATCTTGCCCATCGGGTAATAACGCTTGAAATCCCCGCTCTGGCTCAGGCCGGCAAGCTTGAGGTCGGCGATCCGCGCCGCCCGGCTTTCCCGCACCTGATGGCGCAGCTCGATGCCCCTGCGGCCGTTATGGATGCCTTTTTCCAGGGTGGCGACCAGCTTTCCGGTTTCCATCTCCAGGAGTTCGGCCAGTTCCTGGATGACCGGCTCCCGCGCCAGATCCAGTTGCGCCGCTTCCGCCTTGAAATTTTCCGGCTCGATGCGCAGGGTGTCGGTTGATTCGGGATAAATCCCCGCGATGCCCAGTTGCAGGATGCCCTGCCGCACCTCCGGGGTGAGCGGCGTCGTCAGCTTGATCTCGAAGGGCGCCTTCCGGTGCAGGCGGCGCTCCAGTTGCCGGGCGTCGTAGCCGATCAGCCCGACCAGGCGGCGAATCGCCAGTTCCCGCTTGATCTGCAACGGATCGGCGACGATCGTGCGGGTCATCAAGCTGCCCGCCAGGAGATTGCCGTGCCGGTCGAGGATCATGCCGCGGAAGGCCGGCAGCGTCTGCGAATGGTCGGAGAATTCCTCCCCGCGGGCCTGCAGGTCGCTCTGCCGGATGATCTGCAAATAGAAGGCCATGCCCAGCACGGCGGCGAACATGACCATCAGCAGCCGGGAAACGAAGCGCAAACGCCAGTCCGGCAGCGCCTGGCGAAGCAGCGGACTGGATGAAATGGGCAGGGGCCGGTAACGTCCGCGCATCTTCAGGATGGACATCAGAGCCTCCCTTCCGCCATGCCGCCAGCGTTCCGGCCGCTGCTCGCGGTAATGACGGAAGTATTGTCGGCGGGGGCCGGGGTCGGATTTGGGGTAACAGGCGGGATGACAGGCGCAGGATGGGCGGAACGGGACGTGGGCAGGTTGATGACCGGCACGACCATGCCGAGCCGCGTGCTGGCGATCTGTTCGATACGGGCATAGTCGCTCAGGCGTGAACGATCCAGGAGCAGTTCGCGGTATTCCTGTTGCAGGTGCAGGACCTGCTTTTCCTCTTCCTGCACCTGCCGCAGGAGACGGATTTCCTGCCGCCGCGCCGCCACCGCGCCGAGCGCCGAAAGGACGGCAAGGAAGAGAAGGAAGAAGCGGAGCGTCCGGATCACCGTCCCGCCTCCCGCAATTTTTCCGCCACGCGCAGGATGGCGCTGCGCGAACGCGGATTGGCCTCCGTCTCCGCCGCCGAAGGGCGGATGGCGCGGCCGATCACGCGCAGGGTCGGGACGGGCAGATCCCGTGCCCGCAACGGCAGATGCCGGGGAACCTTCCTCTCCGGATGTGCCGCTTCCCGCATGAAGCCCTTCACGATCCGGTCTTCCAGGGAATGAAAAGCCACGACCGCCAGCCTGCCGCCAGGCTTCAGCAAGGCGAGCGCCTGCGGCAGGGCTAGCCCAATTTCTTGAAGCTCCTGGTTAATATGAATCCGTACACCCTGGAAGGCGCGCGTGGCCGGGTCTTGCCCCGGCTCGCGACTGCGCACGACCGAGCGGATGAGCGCGGCAAGTTGCCCTGTGCTGACAAGATGCCGTTCGGCCCGAGCAACCACAATCTTCTCCGCAATCCTGCGAGCACACCGTTCGTCACCATAATTTTTCAAGACCTCCGTGATTTCATCGAGACCAGCACGCGCCAGCCACTCCTTTGCCGTTTCGCCGCGCGTGGTATCCATGCGCATGTCGAGCGGCCCGTCATGCCGAAAACTGAAACCCCTGCTGCCGTCATCCACCTGCGGAGACGAAATTCCCAGATCGAATACGATGCCGTCGAACGCGCCTTCTCCCCATCCCGCCTCGGCCGCCCCTTGGCGCAGTTCCGAAAATGGGCGATGGAGCAGGGTGAAGCGCGGATCGGCGAGCGACCTCCCCGCTTCGACAGCCGCCGGATCGCGGTCGAAAGCCAGCAGACGCCCACCTTCCCCCAGGCGGGCGAGAATCTCCCGCGCATAGCCGCCGCGCCCGAAAGTCGCGTCGAGATAAACGCCATCCGGCCGCACCGCCAGCGCCCCGACCGCCTCCGCGCGCAAAACGGGAATGTGGGGCAGAGGGTGGGACGAAGTGGAGGAAACGGAAATATCGGGAACAGGCGCGGCAATGGCGGGAAGCGGAAGGCTCATTGCAAGAGCTCCTGTATTTCCGGCGGCAGGACGGGTTCCAGCGGCGACTTGCAATCCATCTGCTCTTTCCAGCCCTCCTCGGACCAGATTTCGAAATAGCGCCCGGCGCCATTCATCACGATCTTCTTGTCCATCTTCGCGAAGGCGCGCAATTCCGGGGAAAGCAGCAAACGCCCCGCCGAATCCATCGCGATATCCCAGGCATTGCCGAAGACGACGCGCCGCCAGCGCTCTATGCCCGGAACGCGCGCCTCCACCATCCGCTGCTCCACCCCCAGCCACACCGAGCGCGTATAGAGCCGCAGGCAGCCATCCGGATGCGAGGCGATCTTCAGTTCGCTCTCCCCCGTATTGGCGAGCGCCTTCCGAAAGTCCGCCGGAACGACGAACCTTCCCTTGGCATCGACAGTCAGCGGGTATGAGCCGGTGTAGAACATCCGTTGAAATCCGTTTTTCTACGAACGAAAAGAAGCGAGGGCTGGGCAAGCGTCCCATTGCATAACATTTCCCCCCACTTTCAAACACAATTCCGTCATTATAGAAGACAAATCCCCTGAGTCAAGCCAAAAACAGTAAGTTTTCCCGTCAAGACAAGGACTTAGCAACAATTTCCGAGACGATATCTGGAATAAATTTTCGTTTGAAATCAAGGTATAAAAAAATATACTTAAAGTATTTTCTTACTATGGAAACAAACAAATCATTGTCCCTTG
>JAITDH010000032.1 GCA_031282665.1 Zoogloeaceae bacterium
ACGTCCATGCCTTCGATGACCTCGCCGAAGACGCAATAACCCCAGCCGCTGGGAGTGGGGGCCTTGAAGTCGAGGAAGTCGTTGTCGACGACATTGATGAAGAATTGCGCGCTGGCGGAATGCGGGTCGCTGGTGCGCGCCATGGCGATGCTGCCGCGCTTGTTCCTCAGACCGCCCTGGCTTGCCTTTTCTCCCTCGTGCGCGATCGGCGCGCGGGTTTTCTTTTGCTTCATGTCGTCGGTGAAGCCGCCGCCCTGGATCATGAAGCCGGGGATGACGCGATGGAAAATGGTGTCGTCGTAATGCCCGTCCTTCACGTAGCGCACGAAATTTTCCACGGTGGCGGGGGCGTGTTCCGTGTCCAGTTCCAGGGTGATGACGCCGTGGCTGGTGGTCAGCCTGATCGTGTTCTTCTTGCTCATTTTTCGCTCAGGATGGTGGTGGATTGGATGATGATGGGTTCTTTCGGCACGTTCTGGTGCGGGGGGACGTTGCCGGTATCGACGGCGGCGATCTTGTCGACGACTTCCATGCCCTCGACGACCTTGCCGAAGACGGCATAGCCCCAGCCGTCGAACGAGGGGTAGTCCAGGTTGTCGTTGTCGACCAGGTTGATGAAGAATTGCGCGCTGGCGGAATGCGGGTCGGAGGTGCGGGCCATGGCAATCGTGCCGCGCTTGTTCTTGAGGCCGTTCTTGGCTTCGTTTTCGATGGGCGCGCGGGATGTTTTCTGCGCCATGTCGGGCGTGAAGCCGCCGCCCTGGATCATGAAACCGGGAATGACGCGATGGAATATGACTCCGTTGTAGAACCCGGAACGCGCGTAGGCAAGGAAGTTTTCCACGCTTTTCGGGGCTTTCCTGGCGTTCAGTTCCAGCACGATCCTGCCTTGGCTGGTCTGCAATTCCACCGTGACGGTGTTGGCGGTGGCGGTTTTACTCCCGGCGGCAACGGCGAAGGAGGCCGGCAGCAGCGCGGCCAGGGCGATGAAGAGGGTCAGCAAGCGATGTTTCATGGTTTTTTCCTGTTGAAAGAAAGGGGGGGAGGGAAAATCAGGCGTTGCCTTCGTAGAGAATCTTCCATTGACCGTTTTCGCGCAGCCAGTATTGGCGCTTGCGCATGCTATTGACGAGGTTGTTGCTGGCGTAGTCCTGCTCGAAGGTGACGACGGCGATTTCTTCTTCCATGCCGGGCAAGGCGGGATTCCTGAACATGGAGAGCTGGCGCAGCTTGATCTTTATCCAGTTCTTGCCCTGGTTGACCTGCCGTTTTTGCTCGGCGAAGCGGGAAAAATCCTGGTCGCGGCTTTTGAAACGCGGCGAATAGTGGGCGAGATAGCGCTCGGTGTCGAGGCTTTCCCAGTCGGCGCGCCATTGCTCGACCTGGCTGGCAAGCTCCGCGCGTTCCCGCTGCCAGTCGGCGGCAGTGAGCCATTCCACCCCGTGGCTGATGATGACCGGCGTTTGCCCGATCTGCACATTCTTGCCCAGCTTGTCGAAATCCGGGTTGGCGAGCACGACGCAGCCGTCGGAAGCCTGCGGCGGGCGGGAATAGGTGTCGGACGGCGTGCCGTGCAGCCAGATGCCGTAGCCGCTGCGGCCCTGCCGCTTGTCCCATTCGTTCGGGTAGTTGATGGGATAGGCGCCGTTGCCGTACATATCGGCGAGTTTTTCCGGCGGAATGTAGGAGGTGATGTGATAGACGCCCAGGGGCGTGCGGCGGTCGCCCTCGCTTTTCTTGTCCGCCCCGGATTTTCCCTGGCTGACGTAATAGTCGCTGACGAGGCGGGGACGTTCCGCGTCATTCTTGTAGAGATAGAGGCGGGATTTCCGGGTGTCGATGACTATGGCGTATTTCTGCGCCTGGCTCATCTGGAGCAGATAGCGCGGGATGGCCCCGGCGGGCGGCTTTTGCTGGTAGCCCTGCAAGCGGGCGATGGCCTCCGAGCGCAGGTCGGCTATCTTCTCCACGGGCGCGTCGCTGGCGGCGCCGAAGCCGGGCAGGGGATGGGCGCGGGCGAGCAGGAGATCGCCCTTGATCAGATGCGCGAGGCGGTAGTTGGGATAGCGTTGCAGCAGCGCTTCCGTCTGCGCCAGGGCGTTGTCCAGGCGGTTTTCCTCGAGGGAGGAGAGGATGCGCGCCAGTCCGGATTCCGGGTCGATGTCCGCGTCCAGGGCAAGGTCGGCAGGCGCGGCGGCGGCATTGGCGGAAGGAATGGCGGTGTCCAGCGCCATGTTGCGCCAGGGCCGCCAATTGGGATGGATCAGGGTCCACAGGCTGCCGCAGATGCCGACGACGACGAGCAGCCCGAGCAGCCAGGAACGCTTTCGCAGGCGGCGCAGGCCGGATACACCAAGCACATCGATCGGCACGTCAGTTCGTCTCTTCGGCGAGGATCAGCCAGGCGTTGCCCGCGCGGGTGAAGGTGAGCGTCTTGGCCGTCTTGTTCTTGAGATTGGACGCCTGGTAGTTTTGCTGGAAGCGCGCCGTGGCCCGGTTGCCTTCCACCTGGATTTCCGGCGTGCTGATGCCGACCTTGATCCAGGAGGGGCGGCGAATCCGCGCTTCGCGCTCGGCCTCCCAATCCTTCCGGCTCAACCCCTTGGGCGGCTTGAAGGCCGGGGCGTAGTAGCCGAGGTAAGCCTTGACGTCCTGCTTCGACCAGTCCTGCGCCCAGGCGGCGACCGTCCGGGCGACTTCCCGCGCCGCGGCGGCGGATTCCGCGCGAGATGGCGCGGTAGCCGGAGGCTGCGTGGTAGCTGGCGGTTGCGCGGCGGGCTGCGTGGCGGTTTGCGCGGCTGCCTGCGTGGGCAGGGCGGCGGGTGGCGTGGCGGGGGGAGGAGTAGGGGCGCTGGGCGGAGGAGTGGTGGCGGTGACGGTGGCGGTCGGCGGCGCGGCGTGGGGCGTTGTCGCTGTCGTTGCTGCCGTCGTCGCTGTCGTTGACGTCGTGCTGGTTACGTGAGGCGTCGCCGGGGTGACTGCTGTGGTCTGTGGCGCGGCCGGCGTGACCGCGACGGTGGCCGTGGGTTGCGAACGGCCCGTGCTGACCAGGTCGCGGATCATGGCGAGCTTGCTTTGCGCGGCCGCGTTGGAGGTATCCAGTTGCAATGCCTTGTCGTAGGCCTGGCTGGCCAGCTTGGCATAGACATCGCCGAGGTTCTCATAGGCGATGGCGTAGGACGGATGGGTGCGGATCGCCATTTCCAGCGCCGCCCTGGCGCGGTCGTACTGCTTCTGTTGCGCGTAGAGCACGGCGAGATTGTTATAGGGTTCCGGCAGTTCCGGATAATCCTCGGTCAGTTGGGTAAAGAGAACGATCGCTTCCCCTGGACGTTTCAACTCGGTCAGGATCAGGCCCTTGAAAAAACGTCCCTGCGCGTCCTTTGGCCGGCTGGCAAGATAGCCGTCGATCTTGTCCAGGGCTTGCGCATACTGTCCCTGGCGCATCAGTTGCTGAATCTCCGGCAGGCTTTCGGCGCGCGCCGGCAGGGCGCAGGCAAGAGCCGCGCAGAAAACGACGCACAGCTTGCGGCACAGGGAAGAGAAGGAATGAAAGGCAGGGAAGCGTTGAGAGGAGTCCATGATGGGATGCTATACTTCCGAGATTGTCAAACCATGTATTTTATAACAAAAAACCGATCCGGATTCCATGTCTGTCATCCGGAATGTTCTCCGTCCCCCCTTCGCCTCCGAAACCTCTGAAACCAGTCATGCTCGTCATCTACAACACTCTCAAACGGGAAAAACAACCCTTCACCCCCATCGAACCCGGAAAGGTCGGCATGTACGTCTGCGGCATGACGGTCTACGACTACTGTCATCTCGGCCACGCGCGGGTGATGGTGGCGTTCGACGCCGTGTATCGCTGGCTGAAGGCGAGCGGCTACCAGGTGACCTATGTGCGCAACATCACCGACGTGGACGACAAGATCATCCGCCGCGCCGCCGAATCCGGCGAATCCATCGCGGCGCTCACCGGGCGCTTCATCGCCGCCATGCGCGAAGATTCGGCGGCGCTCGGCGTGCACCCCCCCGATTTCGAGCCGCGCGCGACCGAGCACGTGCCGCAGATGCTCGAGCTGATCGGCAGGCTGGAGGAAAAGGGGCTTGCCTACCAGGCGGCGAACGGCGACGTCAATTATTCCGTGCGCAAATTCCGCGGCTATGGCAAGCTCTCCGGAAAATCGCTCGACGACCTGATCGCCGGCGAGCGGGTGGAAGTCGACAGCGCCAAGAACGATCCGCTCGATTTCGTGCTCTGGAAGCGGGCCAAGCCCGGCGAACCCGCCTGGCCCTCCCCTTGGGGGGAAGGGCGGCCCGGATGGCATATCGAGTGCTCGTCCATGAGTTCCTATCTCCTCGGCGAAGCCTTCGACATCCACGGCGGCGGGCAGGATCTGCAATTCCCCCACCATGAAAACGAAATCGCCCAGTCCGAAGGCGCGCATGGCGTTTTCGTCAATTACTGGATGCACAACGGTTTCGTGCGCATCGACAACGAAAAGATGTCCAAATCCCTGGGAAATTTCTTCACCATCCGCGATGTGCTGGAGAAATACGATGCCGAGGTGGTGCGCTTCTTCATCCTGCGCGCCCACTATCGCAGCCCCCTCAACTATTCCGACGAGCATTTGCGGGACGCCCGCGAAAGCCTGGACACCCTTTATTTCACCCTGCGCGATGTGCCGCCCGCCAGCCCGCCGGGCGAAATCGACTGGACGAATCCCCACGCCGCGCGTTTCAAGGCGGCGATGGACGACGATTTCGGCACCCATGGCGCCATCGCCGTCCTCTTCGCCATTGCCGGGGAGTCAAGGAAAAACCGGGACGCCGGCCTTGCCGCCCTCCTGCGGGACCTGGGCGGGGTGCTGGGCCTCTTGCAGCGCGACCCGCAGGCCTATCTGCGCGCCGCGCCCGGAGTGGTCGAGGGACTGACGGACGCCGAGATCGAGGCGCGCATCGCCAGACGCGCGGCCGCCAAGAAAGCGCGCGATTTCGCCGAAGCCGACCGCCTGCGCGACGAACTCAAAACCGCCGGCATCGTGCTGGAAGACGGCCCGCAGGGGACGAACTGGCGGCG
>JAITDH010000029.1 GCA_031282665.1 Zoogloeaceae bacterium
TCCCAACACCCTGGATCCCTTGGAATCCTTATGCTTCGCTTTCATTTCCAACCCCCTCAAAAAATTCATGCTCCAGATTCACAGCAATATCCATGCCTTGGATTATAACAATGACATCCTCCACTTTTAATCGCACCCCCACGTTACACAGAACGGCAACTGATGCTGAATTTGTAATAGAATTCTCCGTTTTCCAGGAGCAGAAGACAGTGGACAGAAGTCTGAAGTCTGTCAAACACACCACCGATTACAGACCACAAAGCGAGCACAGCGAGCGCTCTGTCCTCTGTCTCCTGATTCCTGATCTCTGACACCTTTTGACGACAATCATGCGCCCAAATCTTCTCCTCTCCCTTTCCGCCGCCCTCCTGCTGGTTTCCACCGCTTCCGCCCAGGAAGCGCCGCCCCTGCCCGACGTTCCGCCGCCGCCCACCGACATCCGCCCCTTCGACGACAGCATCGAAGAGCCGCAGGTCACCATCCGCCGGGAAGAGCGCGGCACGGTGGAGGAATACCGGGTCGGCGGCAAGCTCTACATGGTCAGGATCACGCCCGAAGCCGGCGCGCCGTATTACCTGATCGACAACGATGGCGACGGGCATTTCGAGACCCACAGCCCGACCGACCCCGGCGTCCGGGTGCCGATGTGGGTCATCGGCACATTCTGACGGAGGGGACATCATGGACATGGATATTCACCAGATCATCGAGCATCTGCCGCACCGCTACCCCTTCCTGCTGATCGACCGCGTCGTGGCGCTGGAACCCGGCCAGTCGATCCACGCCTACAAGAACGTGACCATCAACGAGCCGTTCTTCGTCGGCCATTTCCCGCACCATCCGGTCATGCCCGGCGTCCTCATCATGGAGGCGCTGGCCCAGGCGGCGGGCATCCTGTCGTTCCGGACCATGGGGACGAAACCCACCGACGACGCGGTGTTCTATTTCGTGGGCATCGACGGTGCCCGCTTCAAGAAGCCGGTGATGCCGGGCGACCAGTTGCATCTTTTCGTGGAAATCGAGCGGCAGATGCGCGGCGTCTGGAAATACAAGGCGACGGCCAGGGTCGGGGACGACGTGGTGGCGGAGGCCAACCTGATGTGCGCCCAGCGGGAATTGCCCTGATGGGCGCCGTCATTCATCCGACCGCGCAGGTGCATCCCGGCGCGCGGCTCGCCAGCGGAGTGGAAATCGGCCCCTACTCCATCATCGGGGAAAACGTGGAAATCGGCGAACGCACCTGGGTCGGGCCGCACGTGGTCATCACCGGGCATACCCGGATCGGGCGGGAAAACCGGATTTTCCAGTTTTCCTCCCTGGGCGAGATCCCGCAGGACAAGAAATATTCCGGCGAGCCGACGCGCCTCGAAATCGGCGACCGCAACATGATCCGCGAATTCTGCACCTTCAATACCGGCACCGCGCTGGATTCGGGCGTCACTCGCATCGGCCACGACAACTGGATCATGGCCTACGTGCATATCGCGCACGACTGCCAGGTGGGCAACCACACCACCTTCGCCAACAACGCGCAACTGGCCGGGCACGTGCATATCGACGACTGGACGATTCTCGGCGGTTACACCGGGGTACACCAGTTCTGCCGCATCGGCGCGCACGTCATGACCGCGGTCGGCACGGTGATCCTGCAGGATGTGCCGCCCTACCTGATGGCGGCGGGCAATACCGCCTCGCCCTACGGGATCAATGTGGAAGGATTGAAGCGGCGCGGTTTCCACGCGGAATCCATCGCCGCCCTGAAGCGCGCCTACCGCGCGATCTACAAATCCGGCCTGATGCTGGAAGAAGCCAAATCCCGCCTCGAGGAAATGGCGAAAGAGCAGCCGGACGTGCAACGTTTCCTCGATTTCCTCGCCGTCTCGAAACGCGGCATCATCCGATGAAAAAACAGCGTATCGCGCTGGTCGCGGGAGAAACTTCCGGCGACCTGCTGGCGGCGCATCTGCTCGCCGAATTGAAGAACAGGTTGCCGGAAGCGGAATTCTTCGGCATCGGTGGCCCGAAGATGATCGAACAGGGAATGGTCAGTTGGTGGCCGCTGGAAAAGCTCGCGGTCATGGGTTATCTGGAAGTGCTGAAACGCTACCGGGAAATTTCCGCCATCCGCCGCGACCTGAAAGCGCGCCTGCTGGCGGACAAGCCGGATCTGTTCATCGGCGTGGACGCCCCGGATTTCAACCTCGGCCTGGAAACGACCCTGCGCCACAAGGGAATCAAGACGATACATTTCGTCAGCCCGTCGATCTGGGCCTGGCGCGGCAAGCGCATCAAGAAAATCGCCCGCGCCGCCGACCGGGTGCTGGCGCTTTTCCCCATGGAACCGCCGCTCTACCAGAAGGCCGGCATCCCGGTGGACTACGTGGGGCATCTGCTGGCCGACCAGATTCCGCTCATCACCGACAAGGAAGCCATGCGCGCGAAGCTCCGGATGGAAGCGACAGGGCCGGTCTATGCCCTTCTGCCGGGAAGCCGCCAGGCGGAACTCGATCATCTGGGCGGGCTGTTCGTGGAAACCGCGAAACGCCTCCACATGCTGCAACCGGAGGCGAGTTTCCTCGTCCCCCTGGCGACCCGCCCGACCCGCCTCGCGTTCGAAACGGAAATCTACCGTCATTCCGCCGACAAGCTCCCCTGGCGCCTGCTCTTCGGCCACGCCCGCGACGCCATCGGCGCGGCGGACGCCGTCCTGGTGGCGAGCGGGACGGCGACCCTGGAAGCCGCCCTGGTCAAGCGCCCGATGGTCATCGCCTACAAGCTCGCGCCGCTCACCTATCGCCTGATGAAACACCGCGCCTACCTGCCCTATGTCGGCCTGCCCAACATCCTCGCCGGACGCCTGCTCGTGCCGGAAATCCTCCAGGACGCCGCCACGCCGGAAGCGCTCGCCGCCGCCCTCATCGCGGAAAATACCGCGACGCGCGCGGCGGAACTGGAGGCCGCCTTCACCCGCATCCATCTCACCCTGCGGCAAGGCATGGCGGAAAGGGCGGCGCGGGCGGTCATGGAAGTGCTCCGCAAATGAGCGGAAAGCGCCCGGAAGCGTCCTCCCTGCAAGAACTGCCGCCCGGAATCTGCGGCATCGACGAGGCTGGGCGCGGGCCGCTGGCGGGCACGGTGGTCGCCGCCGCCGTCATCCTGGACCCGGCGCGCCCCATCGCCGGCCTGGCCGACTCCAAGAAACTCTCCCCCGCCCGCCGCGAAACGCTGGCGGCAATCATCCGGGAAAAGGCGCTGGCCTGGGCCGTCGGCGAAGCCAGCGCGGCGGAAATCGACCGGCTCAACATCCTGCAAGCCACCTTCCTCGCCATGCGCCGGGCGGTCGAGGCGCTCGCCCCGCCGCCCGGCAGCGCCGTGGTCGACGGCAACCGCCCGCCGCCGCTGCCCATCCCGGTATCCTGCGTCGTCAGGGGCGACGGGAAAATCGCCGCCATCGCCGCCGCCTCCATCCTCGCCAAGACCACGCGCGACGCGCAGATGCGCCTCCTGCACGAATGCTATCCGGATTACGGCTTCGCCCGCCACATGGGATACCCGACGGCGGAACACCTGGCCGCGCTCACCCGCCTCGGCATCTGCCCCGAACACCGGCGGAGCTTCGCGCCGGTCGCCGCCGCGCTGGCGCAAGCGCCCCTTTTCGTGTGAAATTCGCGGCATGCAAGAAAAACGCATCGTCTCGCGTGACAACCCCGCCTTCAAGCACTGGAAAAAAATCGCCCGCCACGCCAGCCGCGCGCGCAGGAAGGAAGGGTTGATCCTCCTCGAAGGACTGCACCTCGTCGCCGCCTGGCAGGCGGCGGGCGGACGCCTGGAAACCCTCCTCCTCAGCGAACATGGCCGGACGCACCCGGAAATCGCCGCCTGGCTCGCGCAACAGGACGAGAATGTTCAATGCGTCTGCCTGCCGGACCCTCTGTTCGCCGAACTTGCCGACACGCAAACACCCGCCGGCATCCTGGCGATCGTCTCGCCTCCCTGCCCGGAAGGCGGGCCGGAAATGGATGTCGACACCCTCGCCCTGGACGGCATCCAGGACCCCGGCAATCTCGGCAGCCTCCTGCGCGTCGCGGCGGCGGCGGGATTCGGGCAGGTGCTCCTGTCGCCCGGCTGCGCCGACGCCTGGACGCCGAAAGCCCTGCGCGCCGGACAAGGCGCGCACTTCCAGCTCGCCATCCATCCGGACGCGGACCTGCCCGCCTTCCTGCGCGCCTTCGCGGGCGAAACCCTGGCCACGACCCTGGCCGAAGCGACGCCGCTCCATACGGCGGCATGGCCGCCGCAAAGCGCGCTGGCCTGGGTATTCGGCTCGGAA
>JAITDH010000212.1 GCA_031282665.1 Zoogloeaceae bacterium
CGTCCCCTTGATCGTCTGGCTGTCGAACAAGGACAAGCCGGAAAAAGCGTTTGTCAACGACCAGTCCAAGGAAGCCCTGAATTTCCAGATCACGATCCTCATCGCATCCATCATCGGTATTCTGCTGATTCCTGTGGTTATCGGAATCTTTCTGCTTCTGCTTGTGGGCATCGCCAATCTCGTATTTTGCATCGTCGCCGGAATCGCCGCGAGCAAGGGGACGGAATACCGTTACCCCGTCACGTTGCGCCTGATCAGTTGATCGACAGGATCGCCCCAAAGGCTGCCGGGCTGCCGCCCGGTAGCCGACCTTTGCTCAACTGGCCGCCAATACCAGATGCCCGACCGTTCCGACCGCGGGAGTCACCTTGATTTCGATGTCGTAACCAAGGCGATTCAGGCAATCCATCAGCTTGCGTTCGGAGATGTTCGAGAAATCGCCGCGCATCATGCCGGATACTTTTGGTTGCGTGATACCCATCCGGCGCGCCGCTTCCTGCTGTGTCAAGCCAAGGCGGCGCATGGCTTTCCTGATCTCGATCACCAGCCCCGATTTGATCTTGAGCGCCTCCGCATCCGGCAGGCCCAGATCGGCAAACAGGTTGCCGGATCCTTCCCAACATTCGACGCCATCAATGATGTGTTGCTTCATCGCGTAACTCCTTCGCCCAGGTCTTCCGCCCCGCTCAATGCGCCGCTTCCCAGTCGTTCCCGGTGCCGATTTCCGCCAGGAGCGGGACTTTCAGGGCGCCGACGCCGGCCATGAGGCGGGGGAGGTTGGCGTGGATGACGGCAAGCTCGCCTTCCGGAACCTCCAGCACGAGTTCGTCATGGACTTGCAGGACCAGGCGGCTTTGCAGTTTTTCCCTTTCCAGCCAGCCCTCCACGGCGATCATGGCGAGCTTGATGAGGTCGGCCGCCGTGCCCTGCATGGGCGCGTTGATGGCGGCGCGTTCGGCGGCCTGGCGGCGGACGGCGCTTCCGCTGGCGATGTCGGGCAGGTTCAGGCGGCGGCCGAGGACGGTCGTGACGTACCCGTCCTGGCGCGCCTTGTCGCGGGTTTCTTCCATGTAGCGCGCGACGCCGGGGTAGCGCGCGAAATAGCGGTCGATGTAATGGCGGGCCTCGCTGCGGGCCAGGCCGAGGTTCTTCGCCAGACCGAAGGCGCTCATGCCGTAGATCAGGCCGAAATTGATGGTTTTCGCAACGCGCCGTTGTTCCGCGCCGACCTCCGCCGGCGGGATGCCGAAAATCTCCGCCGCCGTGGCGCGGTGCACGTCTTCCCCCTTGCCGAAGGCGGCGAGCAGGCCCTCGTCTTCGGAGAGGTGAGCCATGATCCGGAGCTCGATCTGCG
Organism: Zoogloeaceae bacterium; assembly: GCA_031282665.1. Next base: position 1,355 of record JAITDH010000212.1, read on the forward strand.
AATAGTCGGCGGAGACGATGCGATGTCCGGGCGGGGCGATGAAGGCGGCGCGGATGCGGCGGCCTTCCTCGGTGCGCACCGGGATGTTCTGCAGGTTGGGGTCGGAAGAAGCCAGCCGCCCGGTGACGGCGGTGGCCTGGGAAAAATGGGTATGCACCCGGCCGGTGGCGGGGTTTATCATGCGCGGCAGCTTGTCGGTATAGGTGCCTTTCAGCTTGGAAAGGCCGCGGTGCTCCAGGAGGAGCTTGGGCAGCGGGTAGTCGAGGGCGAGTTCCGCGAGGACTTCCTCGTCGGTGGAAGGGGTGCCGCCCGGCGTTTTTTTCCTCGCCGGAAGGTGGAGCTCGCCGAACAGGATTTCCGCCAGTTGCTTGGGGGAACCGAGGTTGAAGGGGCGTCCGGCCTGCCGGTGGGCTTCTTCTTCCAGCGCGAGGATCTGCCGGCCCAGGGCGTGGCTTTGCGCGCGCAGCAGGTCGGCATCGACCAGGACGCCGGTGCGTTCCATTTTGTAGAGGACTTCGCGCAGGGGCAGCTCGATGTCGCGGTAGATGCGGAGAAGCCCGGCGTCCGCCGCGATCCTGGGGCGCAGGGTTTGCCCCAGGCGCAGGGTGAGGTCGGCATCTTCGGCGGCGTATTCGGCGGCCCGTTCGATATCGACCTCGGCAAAGCCGATCGCTTTCGCGCCCTTGCCGCACAGATCGCTGTAGGCGATCCCCGCGATGCCGAGATGACGGCGGGCGAGCTGGTCGAGATCGTGGCTTTTTTCCGATTCCAGGACGTAGGACTGCAACAGGGTATCTTCCGCGATGCCCGCCAGGCGGATGCCGTGATTGGCGAAGACATGCTGGTCGTATTTGACGTTCTGGCCGATTTTCCGATGCTCCGCCGATTCCAGCCAGGGCTTCAGCGAGGCCAGCGTCGCGGCGAAGGGCAACTGCTCGCAGACCAGCCCGCTGTGCGCGAGGGGAATGTAGCAGGCGATGCCGGGTTCGACGGCGAGCGAAATGCCGACGAGGCGGGCGGCGAAGGGATCGAGGCTCGTGGTTTCCGTGTCGATGGCGACGAGCGGCGCGGCGGCGATTCTTTCCTTCCAGCGGGCGAGATCGGCCTCGCCGCGCACGATCTCATAGGCGGCGCGGTGGCGGCCATCCTCGATCAGGGGCAGGGCTTCCGCCTGCGGCGCGACATAGCGGCGCGGCGCGGCGCGCGTGGCTTGCCCTCCGCCTTCCCCACCCAGTTCCGCCAGCCAGCCGCGGAAATCGTAGCGCGTGTAGAGTTCCTCCAGCGCCGCCCTGTCCGGCGCGCGCGCCCGCAATTCGTCCGGCGCGGGCAGATCGGGAACATGCCGCTCGATGGTGACCAGTTTCCTGCCCAGCGGCAGGAAATCGAGATGGTCGCGCAGGTTCTGCCCGACCGCTCCCCCGATGCTCCCGGCGGCCGCCACGACGGCATCCAGGCTGCCGTATTCCCGCAGCCATTTGGCCGCCGTCTTCGGGCCGCACTTGGCGACGCCGGGAACGTTGTCCACCGCGTCCCCCACCAGGGCGAGATAATCGACGATGCGTTCCGGCGCGACGCCGAACTTGGCCTCCACGCCGGCCCGGTCGAGCATTTCCCCGCTCATCGTATTGATGAGCCGCGTCCTTTCCGTGACCAGTTGCGCGAGATCCTTGTCGCCCGTGGAGACGACGATTTCCATGCCGCGTTCTTCCGCCTGCCGGGCCAGGCTGCCGATCACATCGTCGGCTTCCACGCCCTCCACCATCAGGAGCGGCCAGCCCATGGCCTGGATGGCGGCGTGGATCGGCGCGATCTGCAAGGCGAGATCGTCCGGCATCGGCGGCCGTTGCGCCTTGTAGGCGGGATACCATTCGTCACGAAAGTTTTTCCCCTTCGCATCGAACACGACCGCTCTATAATCCGCCTTGAAGTCGCCCTCCAGGCGGCGCAACATGGCAAGCACGCCTTTCATCGCGCCGGTGGGAAAGCCTTCCCGGCTGCGCAGATCCGGCAGGGCATGAAAGGCGCGATACAGATAGGACGATCCATCAACCAATAAAAGCAGGGACATGGCAATCATGCAGGAAAAGGAAAAAACACCCGAAGTACCTCCGGAATCCGGCGCCGCGCGGGAAGCGTGGCGCGTCTTCGGCATTATGTCAGAATTCGTCGAAGCCACCGACCGTCTGAAATGCATTCGCCCCGCCGTTTCCCTTTTCGGCAGCGCCCGGGTCAAGCCGGAACACCCGTCCTACAAGCTGGCGGAAACCATTGCCCGCAAGCTCTCCGACGCCGGATTCTCCGTCATTTCCGGCGGCGGGCCGGGGATGATGGAAGCCGTCAACAAGGGCGCCTTCGCGGGGAAATCCCCTTCCGTCGGTCTCAACATCGAGTTGCCGCACGAGCAGAAGGCGAACGACTACCAGGATATCACGCTGACCTTCCGCCACTTCTTCGCCCGCAAATACATGTTCGTGCGCTTCGCCAGCGCCTACGTCGTCATGCCGGGCGGCTTCGGCACGCTGGACGAACTGCTGGAAGCGGCCACCCTCGTGCAGACCCGAAAAAGCCCTTCGATCCCCATCATCCTCGTCGGCCGCAGCTTCTGGCAGGGGCTGATCGACTGGTTCGCCGACCAGTTGCTCGGCATGCAGATGATCGACCCCGGCGACCTGGATCTCCTCCAGATCATCGACGAACCGGACGAGGTCGTCGCCGCCATTTTCCGGCATTACGAATCCAAGGGCTTCATGCCTTCGGTGACGGAACGGGAATTGATGCTGAATTTGTAGCGGGAGACAGAGGACAGAGCGCTCGCTTTGTGATCTGTGGATCAGTCGTCAGTTGGTTTCGTAGGTTGGATAAGCCGAAGGCGCAATCCGATAATCGTTCATCCCCGGCGCGAAGCGCCGCTGTTCTTTGATTTGCGATGCTGCGCATCGTATGGGTTGCATTGTCGGATTGCGCCTGCGGCTTATCCAACCTACGAAACCGACGCCACGCCTCGTCATTGCGACAAATTGCGGCAAGACTTTTTCTCCACTTTTAATCACACCCCGGAGAGTTCCTCAAACGATGGAAAACCGGATCCCCTCACTCGCAGGAGGTGTTTTCATAGGGACAGTAGGTGATTTCCAGGTTGCGTTGGAAAACCGAGGGATCGTCGGGTTTGGGCAGGGGGGAGGATTTCAGGATGGCGCGCATGATCGCTTCGTCCAGCGCGGAATTGCCGCTGGAGCGCATGATCCGGGGGGAGCCCAGCACTTCGCCGGTGGGCAGGAGGTTGACGGAGAAAACCGCCCTGGGGTTGCCGATGATGTTCAAGGGCAGGATGATATTGCCGCGCACCTTGTCCTTGATCTTTCCCAGCCAGTTGCTTTCGGCCACCTTGCGCCCCGCGGATCGCTGCACTTCCTCGCCGGCCTGCATGCGAAGCTGCGCGAGCCGTTCGTCGCGTTCCTGCCGCGTCGTCTTGAGATCCTGCTCCAAGAGATCCCGGAAATCTTCTTTCTTTTCCCTTGGCGGCTTTTTCTCTTCCTTCTTTTTTTCTTCCTTTTTGTCCGGCTGCACGATATCCGGTTTTTTTTCGGGTTTCGGCGCTTCCACCCGTGGTTCCGGTTCGGGCTTGGGGGGTTGCCTGACCTGTTGCGGCTCGACGGGTGGCGGTGCGACCGCGGGCGGCGGCGAGGCAGCGGCGCGATAGGTCGGCGACCAGAGTTCCACTTCGACGGCGGCATGTTCGGTTTTCCACTGGACGCCGAAAAAGAGCGCCAGGACGAGCAGCAGATGCACCGCAATGGTGATCGCCAGGGCTTTTTTCCTGCCGGGTTCCCGATTGGCTTCGTGCAGCATGGCCTATTTCCGCGCGGTTTCCAGGCCGACGCGCCCGATGCCGATCGACTTGATCGCTTCCAGCGCCTGGAGAACGGTTTCATAGCGGGCCGATTTGTCGCCCGCGACCAGCACCGCCAGATCCGGGTTCGTCCGCTGTTCCTCCCGCAGCATCTTGGCCAGGTCTTCCGGAAGGACGGGGAGCGGCGCCGAATTTTCGCGCACGATCCGGAAGCCGCCGTCGGCGCCGACTTCGACGCGCAGGGGATGATCCGGCGGCACGTTGGCCTTTTCCACCGTCGGCAGGTCGATGCTGCCGGTCTGCATCATCGGGGCGGCCACCATGAAGATGACCAGCAGCACGAGCATGACGTCGATATAGGGGACGACGTTGATTTCATTTTTCAGGCGGCGCGCTGGACGGCGCATGGCGGTTCTCCGGTAGGGTGGCGGGTCAGCGCATCTGGCGCTGGAGGATGTTGGAGAATTCTTCCATGAAGGATTCGTAGCGCGTCGCCAGGCGGTCGATGTCGTGCGAAAAACGATTGTAGGCGAGCACGGCGGGAATCGCGGCGAACAGGCCGGTCGCGGTGGCCACCAGCGCTTCGGCGATGCCCGGCGCGACGGAGGAGAGGGTCGCCTGCCCGACGTTGCCGAGGGCGCGGAAGGCATGCATGATGCCCCAGACGGTGCCGAACAGGCCGACGTAGGGAGAAACGGATCCCGCGGAGGCAAGGAAGGAGAGATGCGCTTCGAGCGCGTCCAGCTCGCGCTGGAAAGTCGCCCGCATGGCGCGGCGGGAGCCGTCGATCACGTCGCTGGATTCCAGGCCCTTGCGGCCTTTCAGGTTGGTGAATTCACGAAAGCCCGCTTCGAAGATCCGCTCCATGCTGCCCGCGTGATGGCGGTTCCGGGTGGCGCTGTTGTAGAGATTGTTGAGGTCGCCGCCCGACCAGAAATCTCGTTCGAAACGGTCGGTTTTCTGCCGGGAGTCGCGCACGGTGAACCATTTGATGCATATGTAATAGCAGGACATGATGGAGACGCCGGCCAGGAGCGCCATGACGATCTGTACCACCATACTGGCGTTCAACACCAGTTGCAAAATGGACATGTCCTGGGTGATGTTCATGCAAGAGACTCCTTTTGGTTTGACGGATTTTCAGGGGCGGCTGTTCCCAGTTGCGCGTTTACCTTTTCCCGCAGCACGGCGGGAATCGGGGCGCTCTTCATCTTGCCGACATCGACGCAGACCACCTGCACCGTGCCGCTGACCAGATATTGTTCTCCCCGGCGGGCATATTGGCGGAAGACGACCTGGGCGCGGCCCATTTTTTCCACGCTCAGGCCGACCGCCAGGAGATCGTCCAGGCGACCCGGCGCGTGGTAATCGACATGCACGGTCTTCACGGCGAAGGCCAGGCCGTGCCCGGCCATCAGATCGTCCTGCCCGGAGCCGACGATCTGGCGCATCCATTCGGTGCGGCAGCGCTCGAAGAATTTGAGATAGCTGGCGTAATACACGATGCCCGCCGCGTCGGTGTCCTCATAGTAGACACGCACCGGCAAGATGAAATCCTGAAGTTTTTCCGACATGGGAAGCTCCTATCGCTATTTGGTCTGTACATTGGTTGCGCCGGGACCGACGGTGCGGGCGCGCGGCAGGGAACGTTCGATATTGGCCAGCCCGTTCAGCTTTTCCTGCAATTCCGCGGCGCGGCGCTGGGCTTCCAGCAGGCGCTGGTACTGCTTTTCCAGTTGCGCGTTCTGTTTGGCGATCTGCTGCTCCTGGCGCAGGCGCTCGCTGTAGGAATCGGCCAGTATGCGCGCCATCGGGCGCAGGTAATAGCTGACCGAATCCCTCGCCCGCAGGAGATCGCCCAGGATGGCATTGGCGCGCCGCAGATCCGGCGCGGGCTGGCGCGGATGTCCCAGCAGCATGGCCTGGCGCAGCAGGGTATCCGGCGCGTTTCCGTGCAGGCGTTTCTTTTCCTGCAACAACTCCCCGGGGGAAAGGAGGGAAAGCGCCTGGTAATAGGAAAGCAGCGCATTGGGAGATCTGCCCACGCGATCGAGTTCCGGCTTCGCTCCCCGGTGCGCCGCCGAGAGCTTGCTCCCGACCTCCGGCACGGTTTGCGTGGCGCACCCGGCGGCGAGGCAGAAAGCAAGGACGCAGGGGAGAAGGCGGGAAAGCGCGGTTTTTTTCATGCGAGGCTAATGGAGCGGACGGGTTCAATAGGCTGGTTCATTGCACAGGTTCATTGCGCTGACTCAATGGGCAAATCGACGCGAAAATGCGCGCCGGGCGAAGTTTCCAGCAATTGTATGTTGCCCCCCATGGCGCGCGTCAATTCCCTCGCGATGGAAAGGCTGATGCCGCTTCCCGAAACGCGGTTTTCCGGATATATCCGCCCGCGATAAAAAGGCTCGAAAATATGCAGCGCGTCTTCCAGAACGACACCCGGCCCTTCGTCATGGCATTCCAGGCGCAGTTCTCCCGGCAGCAATTCGGCCAGCAGCGTCACTTCCTTGCCCCTGGGGGAGAAATTCAGCGCATTGTCGAAGAGGATATTCAGCACGGCAACCACCTTCTCCGCGTCGATGAACACCTCGGCATTCTCCGCGCAGCGCAGATCGACATGCACCTTGACATTCAACGCGCGCGCCCGCTCGCCCTGGTTTTCCGCGACCAGGCTGAGCAGTTCGCACAGATTGACGTATTGCCGCTGCACGCCGCGCATGTCGTAGACCTGCTGGACCATCTGGGCAAGGCCGTCCACCTGTTTTTGCAGGATGGTGAAATTGGCGCGCAGGATGATGACCGCTTCGCGATGGCTGGCGGAAAGCGTTTCTGGCGCATCTTCCGTCAGGAGATCGACCCCGTTTTGCAGGGCGGTAAGCGGCGGATTCAATTCCTGCGCGATGTGGCGCAATGTGCTCTCCTGGTCGCGTTTCAATTCCCCGAGGCGCTGGCGCAGCCAGTCCAGGCGTTTTCCCAGGCGGCGCATGTCCGCCGGGCCATCGACCCGCACCTCGTCGGCAAAGCAGGCATTGCCCAGCCGGGAAATGGCGCTCTCGACCTGCCGGATCGGACGCACCAGCCACCACTCCATGATGAGCGCCACCAGCACCGCGCCGAGGAAGGAAAAAAGCAGTTGCAGGCGCAGTTGCACCTGCTGGTTTCTCAATTCCGCCAGCATGCGCCGGTTGCGCTCGTCCACCCACTGCTGCCCGATCTGCCGCATCTGGCTTTGCAGTTCGGCAAGACGGGAAAGCGCCGTGCTGGCGGAAAGGGAATCCGGCATGTTGTTCGTGTTCAGCCCTTCCGACAGGGTGCGCACGGTGTCGTTCCATTCGCTCAGCAAGGGTTGCAGTTCGGGAATCTCCCGTTGTTCCAGAAGCTGCTGGATCAGTGCCTGCGCCTGGTCGCGCGCGGCATTGAAGCCGGCGCGAAAGGCGTCCTGGCGCACCAGTAGATATTGCCGGGTGCTGCGCTCCAGATCGACGCCGCGCTCATCCAGCGCCTGCAAGGTGGCGGAGAGCTTCAGCGCCTGCTGCCCGCTGGCGAGGCTCTGCTCCGTCAGGCGCTCCAGCAAAAGCCAGCTTTGCAGGATCGCGCCTCCCAGAAGAAGGATCACGAGAGCAAAGCCGAGTACGATCGTCTGGCGGGAAGAAAGTCTGTGCATGGGTCCGGAAAGGACGGAGGGGAGACTTGTAGTCTAAACCATTTCAGCAATGGAAATAAGGTCTTGCCCGGTTGTCGGGCGCGCTTCAAAGTGGGGGAAAACGAACATTATGCGAGGGGTCGCGGCCTTTCCGCTTGCTTTGCCATTCCAGAACCTGAACCGCCATCTGGATTGCCACGGCGCTACGCTCATCTCAATGAAGAGTGGTTTGACGCGGGTTTCGTCTGCTACCTGATACCCAACAATCAACCCCGGTTCTTCGCCTTGGCGCGGGGATGCGCCTGGTCGTAAACCTGGCTCAGGTGTTGGAAGTCGAGATGGGTATAGACCTGGGTCGAGGCGATGCTGGCGTGGCCGAGCATTTCCTGCACGGCGCGCAGATCGCCGCTGGATTGCAACAGGTGGGAGGCGAAGGAGTGGCGGAGCGCGTGTGGATGAACGCGATTCACCAGCAGGCGCGCGCGCGCGCGGTCGGCGAGGCGGATCTGGATCATCCGCATGCCCAGGCGCGTTCCGCGCCGGCTGACGAAGAGCGCCGTTTCTTCCGGCTT
>JAITDH010000262.1 GCA_031282665.1 Zoogloeaceae bacterium
CGAACGTGCTGTTCGTGGATATGGATTTTCCGAAGGGCTGGTCGTTGCCTACGACGGCGTTGTTCATCGTGTCGTTCATCGTGTTGTTCGGACTGTCCTGGAGGATAGACGATGGCGGCGAGATGAGGTGAGTGCTGGGGGTGATGGGCCGGATGTTCGGTGCGTTCATTGTTGCGGGCATTACGGAAATCGTCATCGACACGCTCGCATCCTGGCTTTTTCGTTTGGTCCAAACAATACAAGGCGGCGCGCAGCGCGTTGCCCTCAGGAAGGTTCGTCGTTTCGTCCAGGCGAATCCCGACTGGAACCTGCGCGTTTACCGCACGCCCCTGGGCTTGCGGGTATTGGCGACGCATCGTCCATTCTTGCCATCCGATCCGCAGGTCGCCCATTGTTTCAGCGCCCTGGGCGCTGATCCCATGTACCGGAAGATGTGTTTGTTGCAGCAATGTTTTCGCGCCCGCGTGAGCGCCAAACCCTGGCGCATCGGCGTGAAGACCCGCATGAAGCCGCGGCCCGGCCTGTGGCCCGTGCGGCCCGAACGCCTGGCCGAACGCGCGGCCTGGATCGAAAAATACGAAACCGTCGCAAAACGGTTCGCCGCCTGCCACTTCATCGAACAGTACGGCAGCGGCCAGGAACATGCTGATGTCGAGCCAGTCCGCGTCTGGCACGACGAACTCTGCCGCGCCCTGGAAGCCAGGCTTCCCTTGGCATGAGACGATCCGCCGATAGGGGGCATCCCCACCACACTTGGCGGCACGTCTGGAAGCTACGTCTCGCAATGACGAACTTGCAGGCGAGCGCATGGATCTTGCGCTCGTGCTTCGCTGTTCTTTGATTTGCGATGCTGCGCATCGTGGGGACGAATGTCGGATTACGCTGCGCTAATCCAACCTACAAAACCGACGCCACACTCCCCATCGTCATCGCAGCAAGACTTTTCCTCTGCTTTGGATTGCCCCCAATGCGTTCCGATGCGTTCCGTCTTCCACAACCCGCCTGTAATCCCTGCTAGAATCAGATTCCTGCCCGCAACGGATGGAGGCGATTCGTTTTCTTCCCGTCCCCCGTCCTTTTTGTTCTTTTCGTCGTTTTTCGTTTTCGCATTGGAGAAATCATGTCCGCATCCCTGTTCGCCGCCGTCGAGATGGCGCCCCGCGATCCCATTCTCGGTTTGACCGAAGCCTTCAACGCCGATCCACGGGCGGAGAAGGTCAATCTCGGCGTGGGCGTTTATTACGACGACAACGGCAAGCTGCCGCTGCTGGCCGCTGTCAAGGCGGCCGAGGAGGCTCGCCTGAAGACGCAGCCGCCGCGCGGCTACCAGCCCATCGACGGCAATGCCGCCTACAACCAGGCCGTGCGCGATCTGCTTTTCGGCGCCGGTTCGGATCTGGCCGGCAACGGGTCCGTCTTCACCCTCCAGGCGCTGGGCGGCACCGGCGCACTGAAAGTCGGCGCGGATTATCTGAAGAAACTCCTGCCGCAAACCACGCTCTATATCAGCGATCCTTCCTGGGAAAACCATCGCGCGCTCTTCGAGGCGGCCGGTTTTCCGGTGGAAACCTATCCCTATTACGATCCGGCCACGCGCGGCGTCGATTTCGCCGCCATGAAGCAGAAATTCGCCAGCCTGCCGCCGCAATCCGTCGTGCTGCTGCATGCCTGTTGCCACAACCCGACCGGCGCCGACCTGGTCGGCGAGCAATGGCGGGAAATCGCCACCATCTGCAAGGATAAGAGCCTCGTGCCCTTCCTCGACATGGCCTATCAGGGCTTTGCCGACGGGATCGAGCCGGATGCCGCCGCCGTGCGGGCCTTCGCGGCGGCGGGAACGCAGTACTTCGTTTCTTCCTCCTTTTCCAAGAATTTCTCCCTGTACGGCGAGCGGGTCGGGGCGCTTTCCATCATCACCGCCAGCAAGGAGGAAGCGGCGCGCGTGGCTTCGCAGGTGAAGCGCGTCATCCGCACCAACTATTCCAACCCGCCGACGCATGGCGGCGCGATCGTGGCGGCCGTTCTTTCCAGTCCGGAATTGAGAGGGCAATGGGAAACGGAACTCGCCGGGATGAAGAACCGTATCCGCACCATGCGCGCCGGTTTTGTCGATGCCCTGAAAGCGGAAGGCATCCAGCAGGATTTCTCCTTCATCGCCAGGCAGCGCGGCATGTTCTCGTTCACTGGCCTGACGAAGGAACAGGTGGAACGCCTGAAGACTGAATTCGGCATCTACGCCGTTTCTTCCGGCCGCATCAACGTGGCCGCGCTGAACAGCAAAAACCTGCCCGTGGTGGCGAAGGCCATCGCCGCCGTACTCAAGGCGTGAGACCGGCGGCCGGGCCTTGAACGCGTATCCGGAAGACGCCGGCAGAATCCGTTGCGCCTGGGCGACCAGGGGCGCGAAGGGCGCGGGCGGGAACGCCATCCTGGATGACATGGCGCGTTATCACGATACGGAATGGGGCGTGCCCCGGCTGGACGATGCGGGGCAGTTCGAGTTCCTCGTCCTGGAATCCGCGCAGGCGGGGCTTTCCTGGGCAACCATCCTGGGCAAGCGGGCAGGCTATCGCCGCGCCTTCGCGGGATTCGATCCGGTCAAGGTTGCCGCGTTCACGGAACAGGACGTGGAGCGGCTGCTGCGGGACGCGGGCATCGTCCGCAACCGGAAGAAGATCGAGAGCGCGATCGGCAACGCCCGCCTGTTCCTGGAGATCGCCGCGCGGCATGGCAGCTTCGCTCGCTACATCTGGCGCTTCGTCGAGGGCAGGCCCATCGTGAACGCCTGGCGGGAAATGGCGGAAATCCCGGCGACGACGCCGCTCTCGGACGCCATCGCCCGGGAACTCAAGGGCATGGGCTTCAAATTCCTCGGATCGACGGTCATCTACGCGCACATGCAGGCGACCGGCATGGTCAACGACCATCTGACCGGCTGTTTCCGGTATGCCGAATGCCAGGCCATGCCCGGTCGTGGAAACCCGGTTTTGTAGGTTGGATAAGCCGCAGGCGTAATCCGACACCGACGCCACATCGTACCAACGCGCACCGACACGCACCAACGCCACATCGCGCTTGCCAATTCGGGCTTGTCTCTCCAGAATGAGGCATCTTCTGTTTTTCCGGAGCGACATCATGCGG
>JAITDH010000045.1 GCA_031282665.1 Zoogloeaceae bacterium
TCGCGCACGAGCGAAGGCTCGAACGGCTCGATCATGCCGTGTTCTTCGACCATGCGGCGTATCCACTTGTCTGGTTTGATCGACATGAAAAAGCCCTCGTTCCGGAAACAAAGATGGAATTCTACGGGGTTGGGAAGCAGATGTCAGGGTGCGGGAATCAGGAATCAGGAATCAGGAGACAGAAAACAGATGAAAACCACGGGCCAGGAGTCAGGAATCAGGGATCGGATGAAAACCGCGCAAAACCATTCGTCATTATGAGGCCGCAGGCCCGTGGCAATCCAGACAGCCTTTCAGTTTGCCGTCGTTGCCTGGATCGCCACGGCACTACGCGCCCCGCAATGACGAAGTTGGAGGTGAACACATGAGTTCAACGCGGTTTTCATCTGATCCTTGATACCTGATACCTGACCTTTGACCCTCAATGCGTACTCATGGCGAAAATTCGTTCGATTTCCGCCGCGTCGAAATGGTAGGCGCGGTTGCCGATTTCGTCGCAGATGACGATTTCTCCTTTTTCCGCGAGCATGGCCTCGGCTTCCGCTTGGCCCCAGGAGCGCAGCAGGGCTGTGATTTTTTCGCGGCTGTCCGGGCAATGGTGGACCACCGGCTGGACGGGGAAGAGACGCAGGCCGCCCTGTTCGTCCATTTCTCCTGCCGCAATGTCTTCCGGGAAGAGGCGTTGCAGCAGGGCGGTGGGTTCCAGGGTCAGCAGTTCTTCCCGGCGCGCGGTTGCCGCCAGTTGCGTCAGACGGTTCCAGCCGTCTGGGTCGGCGGCGTCGGCATTGGGCATTTTTTGCAGGAACAGGGCGAAGGCCGTGTTTTCGTCGGCGGCCAGGGAGAGGAAGGCCGACTGTTGTTCCGATTGTTCCAGGTAGTGCGTGAAAATTTCCGCCAGGGTTTCGCCATGCAGGGGAACGAAGCTCTGGTAGGGATGCCGCATTTCGGGCAGGTCGAGGGAAAGCAGCAGTTGCCCGCCCTTGTCGACGCCGAGCAATTGCGCCGCGGGCGCAGGCGAGAGGTTGGCGGGGGCGCGCGCCATGCCGCGCAGGGAAAGCGTCGCATGTGTCGTATGTGTCTCGTCAGCCGTCCCGTCGCAATCGACCAGGAGCAGGGAAACCGGCCCTTCGCCGCGCAGTTGCAGGGTCAGCCGTCCCGGCTGCTTCAACTGCGCCGCGATGAGGCTGGCCACCGCGGCTATTTCGCCGAGCAGTTCTGCCGTCGCGGGCGCGTAGCCCCGATCCGCCCGCATTTCCCGCCAGGCGCCGCGTAGCTGCGCGCAGGCGCCGCGAATGTCCAGGCGGGGAAACAGGAAACGGGTGACGCCGCTTCCGCTCATGACAGGGTTTCCTCGTAACGGGCGGCGTCGAAGCCGATGAGCAATGCTTTCCCCGTATCCAGCACGGGCCGCTTGATGAGCGCCGGGTAACGGCGCATCAGCGCCGCCGCCTTCTGTGCGTCCACCCCGGCGCGTTCCTCGCCGGAAAGTTTTTTCCACATCAGGCCCCGCGTGTTGAGCAGGGTCTGCCAGTCGCCGCGCGCGATCCAGTCTTCCAGATGCGCTTCGACCACGCCGCTTTTCTTGTAGTCGATGAACTCATATTCCCGCCCATGCGCCGCCAGCCAGGAAAATGCCTTTTTCATGCTATCGCAATTCTTGATGCCGTAGATTTTCAACATGCTTTGTGTTTTCGTCAAAAGGCGGGATGATAGCGCCTTCTGGCGAGTAGAGGACAGAAGACTGAGGACAGAAATGACAGAGCGCGAGCTGCGCTCGCTTTGTAATCTGTGTCCAGTAGTCAGTGGTTCCGTTGGTTCCTTCAGACGACAGACTACAAGGGCCGCGCAGCGGCCGTTCTGTCCTCTGTCTCCTGTCCTCTGTCTCCTGTCCTCTGATCCTGCCCCTGATATGCATACCGAACGTTTCGATGTCGCCGTCCTGATCGGCCGCTTCCAGCCCTTCCATCGCGCCCATGCCGCGCTGTTGCGCGCGGCGCTGGCGGCAGCCGGGCGGGTCTTGCTCGTGCTGGGTTCCGCGTTCCAGGCGCGCAGCGCCAGGAATCCCTTCACCTGGGAAGAACGGGCGGCGATGATCGGCGCCTGCCTCGATGCCGGGGATGTCCAGCGGGTCGATTTCGTACCGGTGCGCGATTATTATGATGACCGGCGCTGGGCCGCCGCCGTCGGGGAAGCCGTGCGCGCAAAGGCGGGTCAAGAGGGCGACGCCTTGCGCTTTGCCCTCGTCGGGTTTCACAAGGATGCTTCCAGCCGTTATCTCGACCTGTTCGCGCAGTGGCATTTCCTTGCCATGCCGTGCCAGGGCGAGATCGACGCGAGCACGATCCGGCGGATCTATTTCACCGACAAGGAAAGCGCGCCCGCGTCGCTGCATGACCTCGTGCCGCCGGCGGTTTTCCATTTCCTCGGCAACTGGGCGGCGCAGCCGGCCTTCGCCGCCATGCAGGAAGAATACCTGGCGATCGAGGCCGGCAAGGCGCGCTGGGGCACAGGCCCTTTCATCACGCTGGACGCGGTGGTGACGGCGGCGCGGCATGTCTTGCTGGTGCGGCGCAGGAACGCGCCGGGGAAGGGCTTATGGGCCATTCCCGGCGGTTTTCTCGAAGGCCGCGAGCGGCTCCTGGAGGGGGCCATCCGGGAATTGAAGGAGGAAACCCGCCTGCAGACGGCGGATACCGATCTCGCGGCGGCGTTGCGTGCGGTTGCCGTTTTCGATCATCCCGAGCGCAGCCAGCGCGGGCGCGTCATCACCCATGCGCACTGGTTTGCCTTGCCATGCGCCGCGCCTCCGGCCGTTGCCGGCGCGGACGACGCCAGCGAGGCGCGCTGGTTTCCCGTTGCCAGGCTGGCCGGCATGGAATCGATGTTTTTCGAAGATCATTTCCATATTCTCAATTGTCTTGGCATCCTGTGAAAAAATGCCAGAAACACTTTACCGATAACCCAAAAACATAGGAGAATTGCATCCCCTTAACTCTGTTTGGAAGAAACCATCATGAAGCATGTACTGATCGCGCTTATTGCTTGTTTCGTGTTGACGGCCCATGCGGTCGAGGAAAAACCGAAAAAGGAACCGACTCAGGCGCAGAAGGAACAACGGGAAAGAATGAAAACCTGCAACCAGGAAGCCAAGACCCAGGCGCTCAAGGGCGATGAGCGCAAGGCTTTCATGAAGGAATGCCTCTCCTCCAAGACGGGCAACGCTTCGGCGAAAAGCAGCGCCTCGGCGAAGAACGAGACCGAGAAGGAGAAAAGCGAGCAGTGCAAGCAGGAGGCCAGGGAGAAAAAATTGCGCGGCGACGAACGCAAGACCTATCTCGCGGCCTGCCTGGAGGGGTGACGAACCCCGGTTCATGCTGTTGGAAGCAACAGGCTGCAATGGAATGGCAATGGGGTGGTTGGCAATAGGTAACAACGGGTAACAACGGGCCGCCCCATTTTTTCGCCCTTGCTTCTGGTATAGAATCACCCTCCCACTTACCCCAACATACGGAGAAATACAAATGGAACATCAGCTTCCCCCCTTGCCCTATGCGCAAAACGCGCTGGCGCCCCACATTTCCCAGGAAACCATCGAATACCACTACGGCAAGCATCACAACACCTATGTGGTCAATCTCAACAACCTGATCAAGGGGACGGAGTTCGAGGCCCTGGGCCTGGAAGACATCATCCGCAAGGCGCCCGCTGGCGGCATCTACAACAATGCCGCCCAGGTCTGGAACCACACCTTCTTCTGGAATGGCATGAAACCCAATGGCGGCGGCGCGCCCAATGGCGCGCTGGCGGCGGCCATCGAGAAGAAATGGGGCGGTTTCGACGAATTCAAGAAGGCATTCCAGGCTTCCGCCGCCGGCAATTTCGGCTCCGGTTGGACCTGGCTGGTGAAAAAGGCCGATGGTTCGCTGGACATCCTCAACACGGGCGCGGCCGGCAACCCCTTGACTTCCGGCGAAACGCCCCTGCTCTCCGTCGATGTCTGGGAGCATGCCTACTACATCGACTACCGCAACCAGCGCCCGAAATTCCTCGAAGCCTTCGTCAATTCTCTGGTTAACTGGGATTTCGTGGCGAAGAACTTCGCCGCCTGATTTTTCGCCCATCCATCGCCACAGGAAACAGGGACGCTTGCGTCCCTGTTTCGTTTCCGGAATGGGGCAGGCCGAAACAGGCAAAGAAAACGCCAGCTACGGACAGAAAGGAGTAGAACCGTAGCTGGCGCAAAATCCACACCAAAGGAGGAAGCGTGGAGAGGAGACAAAGGTCAAAGCAATATGTGCTTTATTGGATGGCATTATGCGCTATATCCTTAGTAATAGCAAGGAAAATTTTGTGCAGCGCGCAAGTTTTGCGTGCCATTGTATCTTTTTTGGCTATTTTATATCTGTATGATTCATAAAGGTATTTTCAAGAATGTTGTTATATCCTCACAAAAACGGAAAAATTTTTGTTGCAATGCGTTAACGTGCTTGCGGAAAATTCTCTTTTTGCCATCCCCTTTTTCATCTCTTTTGCCACCATGACCTTCGACCCCTGTTCCGCCGCCCTCGCCTGCACCGCCTGTCCGCGCCTCGCCGCCCATCTGGCGGCCTTGCGGGCGCGCGAGCCGCACTGGCATAACCTCCCCGTTCCCTCCTTTGGCCCGTTGCAGGCGCGCCTCCTGATCGTCGGCCTGGGGCCGGGGGAAAGGGGCGCGAACCGCACCGGACGCCCTTTCACCGGCGATGTCGCGGGCGAATTGCTGTATCCGGCGCTGCATCGCTTCGGTTTCGCCACGGAAGAAATGCCGCTGGGGGAGGACAAACAGGCGAACCCGGCGATGCGCCTGACGGACGCGCGCATCAGCAACGCCGTGCGCTGCCTGCCGCCGGGCAACAAACCGACGCCGGCCGAGATCCGCGCCTGCAATTCCTGGCTGCAACGCGAAATCGCCGCCATGCCGAATCTCGCCGCCCTCCTCGTCCTCGGCAATGTCGCGCACCAGGCAACCCTGCGCGCCCTCGGCCTGAAGCCCGCCGCCCATCCCTTCGGCCACCATCTGCGCCACGACCTGCCCACGCCCTTGCCGGTGCTTTTCACCAGCTACCATTGCAGCGGCTACAACTGGCGCACGGGGCGGCTCA
>JAITDH010000065.1 GCA_031282665.1 Zoogloeaceae bacterium
CTCCTGTGGAATCTGGAATACCGAAGCGGCAGGGGCGTCATCTTCGCCTTCATGGACGAAGCGTGGCCATCCGGCTGGAAACAGACCGCCGTCTGGCGAATCGCCTGGTATGCGCTCCCCTTCATGCTGATCGTCGGCGTCGCCATCTTGAGCTTTGTTTGGTAACGAGAGCCTGCGCGACGTGGTTTCGTGGGGTTGGGTTGGTTTTGTAGGTTGGATAAGCCGAAGGCGTAATCCGACAATCGTTCATCACCGGCGCTTGCGCCGCTATTCTTTGTTCCTTGATTTGCGATGCTGCGTATCGTGGAGTACGAATGTCGGATTGCGCCTTCGGCTCATCCAACCTATCCAACCGACGAAACCGATGCCATGTCCCCTGCCTCGTCATGGCGAGAAACGAAGCGATGTAGCATCCAAGAAACGGCAAACGAACCCATGCGCCCGGAAAATCGGGGATAATTCAAGATTTCGCGCATACTCGACATCAACCAAGGATCGACATGTCCCATCCCGATAAGCAAGCCTCCGCGCCGCAGGACGAAAATCACATCATCGCCGAACGCCGCCAGAAACTGGCGGAATGGCGCCAGGACGGCAGGGCCTATCCGAACGATTTCCGGCGGGAGAATACCGCCGGACGGTTGCATGAGCTATATGACGGCAAGACGGCGGAAGAGCTGGAAAGCCTGCCGGTGCAGGTCAGCGTGGCCGGGCGCGTCATGTTGAAGCGGGTGATGGGGAAGGCGTCCTTCGTCACGTTGCAGGATCTGTCGGGACGCATCCAGCTTTATGTGAGCCGGGACAACGTGGGGGAAACGGTTTATGCCGATTTCCGGCGCTGGGACATCGGCGACATCGTGGGCGCGGTCGGGACGCTGATGAAGACGAAGACGGGCGAATTGTCGGTGAAGGCGGATGAGTTCCGCCTGCTCACCAAATCCCTGCGCCCGTTGTCGGACAAGTTCCACGGGCTGGCCGACGTGGAATTGAAATACCGCCAGCGCTATCTCGATCTCATCATGAACGAGGAAACGCGCTTCGTCTTCGCGGCGCGCAGCCGCATCATGCAGGGCATCCGCCAATATATGTGCGAGCACGGTTTCATGGAGGTGGAAACCCCCATGCTGCACCCGATTCCCGGCGGCGCGAGCGCCAAGCCTTTCGTCACCCATCACAACGCGCTCGACATGGAGATGTTCCTGCGCATCGCGCCGGAGCTTTACTTGAAGCGGCTGGTCGTGGGCGGTTTCGAGAAGGTTTTCGAGGTGAATCGCAATTTCCGCAACGAAGGGCTTTCGCCCCGGCACAATCCGGAATTCACCATGATGGAATTCTACGAAGCCTATGCCGATTACCGGAGCCTCATGGACTTCACCGAAGGGCTGCTGCGCCATGTCGCCCGCGAGGCGCTGAATACGGAAACCTTCCTCTACCAGGGGCGCGAACTCGATCTTTCTTCTCCCTTCAAGCGCCTGACGATCGTCGAAGCCATCCAGGCGCGGCACCCGGAATTTTCCGCTGGCGAGCTTGCCGATCCGGCCTGGCTGGCGGGGAAAATCGCCGCTTTCGGCGAACCCGTCAAGCCCGGCGGGGTAGGCTCGCTGCAATTGCAGCTTTTCGAGGCCTGCGCGGAGGCCGATCTCTGGGAGCCGACTTTCATCATCGATTATCCCGTCGAGGTTTCGCCGCTCGCCCGCGCTTCCGACAGGAATCCGGAGATCACCGAACGCTTCGAGCTTTTCATCGTCGGGCGCGAAATCGCCAACGGCTTTTCCGAATTGAACGATCCGGAAGACCAGGCCGAACGCTTCCGGAAGCAGGCGACGGCCAAGGATGCCGGCGACGAGGAGGCCATGTATTACGATGCCGATTACATCCGCGCGCTGGAATACGGCCTGCCCCCCACCGGCGGCTGCGGCATCGGCATCGACCGCCTGGTCATGCTCCTGACCGATAGTCCGGCCATCCGCGACGTCATCCTTTTCCCGCAGATGCGCAAGGAATGAAACAGCCACTTTCCCGGGAGGCTTCGCCGGCGGCGGACGAGCTTGCCGGCGAATTTGCGGGCGAGTTTGTGCACGACCTCGCAAACCACACGCCGATGATGCAGCAGTATCTGAAGCTGAAGCGCCAGTATCCGGATACCCTGCTCTTCTACCGGATGGGCGATTTCTACGAGCTTTTCTTCGCCGACGCCGAGAAGGCGGCGCGCCTCCTGGACATCACCCTGACCACGCGGGGACAATCGGCGGGGCAGCCGATCCGGATGGCGGGGGTGCCGTATCACGCGCTGGAAACCTATCTGGCGCGGCTCGTCAAGATGGGCGAGTCGGTGGTGATCTGCGAACAATCCGGCGATCCAGCCAGCGGCAAGGGGCCGATGGAGCGCGCCGTATCGCGCGTCGTGACCCCGGGCACCCTGACCGACGCCATGCTCCTCGAAGAGCGCAAGGATTCCCTGCTCATGGCGCTTTGCCTGCAACGGCAGCAGATCGGACTGGCGCGGCTCAATCTCGCCAGCGGCGAATTCATCCTGACAGAAATTCCCGCCGCCGACCTTCCCGCCACGCTCGAACGCATCCAGCCGGCGGAAATCCTCCTGCCGGAATCCCTCGATCTCACGCTGCCCGGAAAGGGCCTGCGCATCGCGCAGACCCGGCGGCCCGACTGGCATTTTTCCCCCGACAGCGCCCGCCTGCTCCTCCTCGATCATTTCCGCGTCCATTCCCTGGCGGCCTTCGGCGCGCAATCGCTCACCCTCGCCATCGCCGCCGCCGGCGCCCTGCTGCAATACGCGCAGAGCACGCAGGCCAGCGCCCTGCCGCATGTCGAACGCCTGCGCGTGGAAGAAGAAAGCGCCTATCTCGGCCTCGACCTCGTCACCCGGCGCAATCTGGAACTGACCGAAACCCTGCAAGGGCAGAGCGCGCCCACCCTCTGCTCCCTCCTCGATTGCTGCGTCACCGGCATGGGCGGCCGGCTCCTGCGCCACAGCCTGCATCATCCCCTGCGCGACCCGGCGTTGCCGATCGCCCGCCAGGAGGCGGTGGGCGAACTGCTGGCCGACGATGCCCGCCGTGTCCGCGAGCTGCGGCTTGCCCTGAAAGGGCTGGCGGATGTCGAGCGCATCGCCGGGCGCATCGCGCTGAACAACGCCCGCCCTCGCGACCTCTCCTCCCTGCGCGACACCCTCATGCGCCTGCCGGCGATCGCCGCGCCACTGCGCGGCATGGAAAGCCCACACCTGGCCCGCCTGGCCGACGAATTCACCGCCCATCCCAGCCTGCCCGCCCTGCTCGAATTCCTGCGCGCCAGCATTGCGGAAGAACCCGCTACCCTGTTGCGCGAGGGCAACGTCATCGCGCCGGGATTCGATGCGGAACTCGACGAACTGCGCGCCATCCACGGCAATTGCGGCGCCTTCCTCCTCGATCTCGAGAGCAGCGAACGCGAGCGCACCGGCATCGCCAGCCTGAAGGTGGAATTCAACAAGGTGCATGGCTTCTACATCGAAGTCACCCACGCCAATGTGGAAAAGGTGCCGGACGACTATCGCCGCCGGCAGACGCTGAAAAATGCCGAACGCTACATCACCCCGGAACTGAAAGCCTTCGAGGACAAGGCGCTTTCCGCGCAGGAAAGGGCGCTGGCGCGGGAAAGGTCGTTGTTCGACGAAATCCTCGCCCATTTGCGGGGACACCTCGCCGCCCTGCAAGCGCTGGCCCGCGCCCTGGCCCAGATCGACATGCTGGCCGCCTTCGCCGCCACGGCATATGAACACGACTGGCGAAAACCAACGTTTGCCGACACGCCGGGCCTGGCGATCGAAGGTGGACGCCATCCGGTCGTCGAAAACGAAATGCGGGAAAAGGGCGAAACCTTCATTGCCAACGACCTGCGCCTGGACGCCAACCGGCGTCTCCTCATCATCACCGGCCCGAACATGGGCGGCAAATCCACCTACATGCGGCAGGCCGCGCTCATCGCGCTGCTCGCCCACATCGGCAGCTACGTTCCCGCCCGGCGCGCCGTCATCGGGCCGCTCGACCGCGTTTTCACCCGCATCGGCGCGTCCGACGATCTCGCCTCCGGGCGCTCCACCTTCATGGTCGAAATGACCGAGGCGGCCGCCATCCTGCATCAGGCCACGCCGCAAAGCCTGGTCCTGATGGACGAAATCGGGCGCGGCACCTCCACCTTCGACGGCCTGGCGCTCGCCTTCGCCATTTGCCGCCATCTGCTGGAAAAAAACCAGAGCCTCACCCTCTTCGCCACCCATTACTTCGAACTGACCCGGCTCGCGCAGGACTATCCGCATCTCGCCAACGTCCACCTGGGCGCCATCGAGCACAACGACCGCATCGTTTTCCTGCACAGCCTGGAAGAAGGCCCGGCCAGCCAGAGCTACGGCATCCAGGTCGCCGCCCTGGCCGGCATGCCCGCCGCCGTCGTCCGGAAGGCGAAAAAGGAACTGCTGCGCCTGGAAGAAAAAGCGGCGGACGATTCCCGGCAACCCGACCTTTTTTCCTCCCTCCCGCGCATCGCCACGAAACCCGACCCCCACCCGGCGCTCGACCAGCTCGCCGCCCTGAACCCCGACGACCTCACCCCCAGGGAGGCGCTGGAACGGCTTTATGCATTGAAGGAACTGCTCTGACTTGCAAGAACGCGCAACGCTCCCGCCGTAGGTTGGATAAGCGAAGCGCAATCCGACATTCGTCCATCACCGGCGCAAAGCGCCGCTGTCTCCTGGCGAGCGACGCTTCGCATCATGGGCACAAGCGAATCGACCCGCCCCGCTCTCAGTGGAAAACGATGGGCCGCGCCTCGCCGCCCAGGCAATAATCGTCGAGGAAGGCGTCGATGTTTTCCTTCGTGCGCTCGTTTTCCGGAATATCGTTGATGGCGGCGCTGAAATGCTGGGCGAAAGCGCCTTGCAGGAACAGGATGCGCATGGTGTCTTTGTCCAGCAACTCAAACCCTTCCTGCGCGGGGTAGGCAAGAACCGAGTAGTGCGAACTGTTGTAGACGACGTTCATGATGCGCTCCTTCACGAAGAATTTTCTCACCACAGATGCGGCGAAAAATTTGTCTTGCAAGTGTGTTATCGGGAAAAATCGCCATCTCTTTAGGGAGACAAGCATAATGTCCAATAACCAACACCGACACCATGCTCTTGCAAAATCGGTGCCAGCATCCGGTAGACTCGGTAGTCTCGGTAGACTCGCTCCAACGTTTTTTTGAGGAAATGTCGCATGAAAAAACCGCCTTTCTCCTGCAAGGGCAGCACGATCAGCGTATTGGTCGTCCACTTGCAGACGCTCGATCTGGCAATGCTTGCCGAAGCCGCCGACAAAATGTACGGCGGGCACGATTTTTTTGGTGACAAGGCCTGTCTGCTCGATCTTGGCGCAATCGCGCCGGTGACACAGCAGGCGGCAGTGGAGACGGTCGACTGGCCGGCGCTGGCGGCCTGCTACGCGGCGCACGGGCTCAAGGTCGTGGGAGTGCGCGGGGGAATTCCGGAATTGATGGCAAAAGCCAGGGAAGCCGGCCTGGCGGCATTCGCGCCGGAGACGCGCCCCGCGCCAGCCTCGGAGTTGGTCGCGGAAGAAAAAACGGCGGAAAAGGTGATGGAAAAAGATGCGGAGGCAACGCAAAGCCCGGCCGAAACGGAAGTCCCGCCCGCCGAGCCCATGCCTCCCGTGGCGCGCGGCATACTTTTCCTCGACCGGCCCTTGCGTTCCGGGCAGGTGGTCTACGCCCGGGACAGCGATCTGGTGGTAACGGCCTTCGTCAGTCCCGGCGCGGAAATTATTGCCGACGGCAATATCTACAGCTATGCGCCCCTGCGCGGCCGCGCCCATGCCGGCGCCGGCGGCGACACCGCGGCGCGGATTTTCGCCACCCAGTTCGCGGCGGAAGTCGTCGCCATCGCCCACCAGCCTCTCGCCCTCACCGAGGGCATCCCTGCCACGCTCGTCAACCGCACCGTACAGGTACGCCG
>JAITDH010000067.1 GCA_031282665.1 Zoogloeaceae bacterium
GGGAGCGCATACCAGGCGATTCGCCAGACGGCGGTCTGTTTCCAGCCGGATGGCCACGCTTCGTCCATGAAGGCGAAGATGACGCCCCTGCCGCTTCGGTATTCCAGATTCCACAGGAGGCCGGCGCAAACATACAGGATGGAGGAAGCGCCGATATTGGCGGCCCAGGTTCCCGGATAGTCGCCGTCGCGCAGCAGCAGGTAAAGATCATACGACCAGCTTGCCGAAAACATCCAGACGCAGGCGGCCACATAGGCCGCCACGCAATCGCGCCATCCCCGCATGGCCTTGTACAGCACGCCGACCGCCCAGGGCGCGGTGGCAAAGGCCAGGACGGACATGAAGGCGGCGTCGACATAATCCCAGGTGATGTCGTTCGTATAAGGCGCAATCCAGATCAAGCCCAGGGCGGCAATGGCGAATGTGGCGACCTTCCAGGGTTGCAGCAGGAAGCGCCAATACGCGCGCCGGGTGATTTCCCAGGTCCCCAGGCGACGCAGGAAAACCCAGATGGCAATCAGGCAGGCGGTTCCCCAGCACAGCGGGTAGACGGTAAAAAAATCGCGCATGCGGCATTTTAGCAAGCGGAGGATAGAAGACTGAAGACAGAGGACAGAGCGGCCGCTGGCGCGGCCTTTGTCGTCAGTAATCCGTAATCAGAAGACCCGCGCCGACTGACTACTGATCCACAGACCACAAAGCGAGCGTAGCGAGTGCTCTGTCCTCTGCCCTCTGTCTCCTGTCTCCTGTGTTCCCCTGTCCCCTGTCCCCTGCCCCCGATCCCTGCTATGCTATTTTTTTCAAAAACGGGGAATCTCATGAAGACACGCATTCTTTTCCTGGCGGCGCTTCTGTTCAGCGCGCATGTTTTCGCGCAATCGGCAGTCTGGCAGGTTCGCAAGGGCGATCGTTCGTTGTACCTGGGCGGCAGCGTCCACACCCTGCGTGCGAGCGATTTCCCATTGCCGGTGGAATTCGACCGGGCGTTCGAGAATTCCAGTATCCTGGTGCTGGAAACCGATCTGGAGGAATTGTCCCGTCCCGACTCTCTCCAGAAACTGCTTCCCTACATCACGCTGCCAGCCGGGAAGACGCTGCAAACGGAACTGAGTCCGCGCGCTTTCCAGTCCTTCGAGGAAAAATGCCGGGAGCTGGGCGTTCCCGTCGCCTCGCTTTCCTCGATGACCCCGTTCATGGCGATCGTGGCGCTGACAGGGGTGCAGTTCCAGCAGATGGGCTTTCTTTCCGGCGTCGACCAGCACTATCAGGAACGGGCGCGCAAGGAAGGCAAGAAGCAGATTTTCCTGGAAAGCGTCATCGACCAGATCAGGCTCCTCGACGGCGAAAACGAGGAATTCCTGCAACAATCCCTGAAGGAACTGGGGCCGGAAATGAAGAAAATCGTGACCACCCTCGTCGCCGAATGGCGCCGGGGCGAACTCGCGGAAAACGAGAAATTGATCCGTGAGATGAAGGCATCCGCCCCGCGCTTTCACCGGCGCATCTTCGCCGAACGAAACCGTGCCTGGCTCAAGAAGATCAAGGAATACCTGGATACCCCGGAGACGGAATTCTTCCTCGTGGGCTTCGGCCATCTGGTGAGCGACGACGGCCTGCTGAAAGGACTGCGGGATCAGGGGTACGAGGTAATCCAGCTACGCTGATTCAGAAGGCGGAAGACAGAAAGGCCTGGGGCGATCAGTTCGGACGGCTATTCCCGTTCTCGGCGCCTCGCAATGACGAAAGGGACATCGCGGTTTTATCTGATCTCTGATCCACTTTTAATTCCGGCAGGCATCGCCGCTAGGGATTTTTTTGTCTTACACTGCCGGTTTTCCCGCGTGTCCGTTTTCCCATGCGTTTGTTCCGTCTCGTCAAAATCCTGTTCATCGCCAACCGCTACGGGCTGGATGTCATGGTTCTGACCCTGGCGAAACCGGGGTTGGCGCGTTGGCTGGCGGGATTGCAATTCTGGCGCGATCTTTCCGCGCCGCGCGCCCGGCGGTTGCGGCGCGCTCTGGAGCGGCTGGGGCCGATCTTCGTGAAATTCGGGCAGATGCTTTCCACGCGCCGCGATCTGCTGCCGCTGGATATCGCCGACGAATTGTCCCTCTTGCAGGATCAGGCGCCGCCGTTCGCGCCGGAACTGGCGCTGGCGGAGATCGAGCGCGCCTATGGCCGTCCGGCGCATGAGGTGTTCATGGATTTCGAGGCGACGCCGGTCGCTTCCGCTTCGGTGGCACAGGTGCATTTCGCGCATCTGCCCGACGGACGCGAGGTGGCGGTCAAGATTCTCCGCCCGGATATCGAGGCGGTCATCGAAAACGATCTCGCCCTGATGGATACGGCGGCGACCTTGCTGGAAAAGGCCTGGGACGACGGGCGGCGGTTGAAGGCGCGGCAGGTCGTCGCCGAGTTCGCCAAATACCTACGCGATGAACTGGACCTGATGCGCGAGGCCGCCAATTGCTCGCAGTTGCGGCGCAATTTTGCGGATTCCCCGCTCCTGATCGTGCCGGACGTTCATTGGGAGTGGTGCACCCCGACGGTGATGGTGATGGAGCGCATGCACGGTACGCCGATTTCCCGCATCGACGCATTGCGCGGGCAGGGGCTGGATCTGTCCAGGCTGGCGGCGGCGGGGGTGGAGATATTTTTCACGCAGGTTTTCCGCGATGGTTTTTTCCATGCCGACATGCATCCGGGCAATATTTTCGTGCATGCGGACGGGCGTTATATCGCGCTGGATTTCGGCATCGTCGGGACGCTCACGGAAAGCGACAAGAATTACCTGGCGCAGAATTTCCTCGCCTTTTTCCGCCGCGATTACAAGAAGGTGGCGGAAAACCATGTCGAATCCGGCTGGGCGCCGGCGGATACCCGCATCGACGAATTCGAGGCGGCGATTCGCGCCGTCTGCGAACCTATCTTCGCCCGTCCCTTGAAGGATATTTCCTTCGGCAAGGTGCTGTTGCGCCTCTTCCAGACCAGCCGCCGCTTCAATGTGGAAATCCAGCCGCAACTGGTCATGTTGCAAAAGACCCTGCTCAATATCGAGGGCCTGGGGCGGCAGCTCGATCCGGACCTGGATCTGTGGCAGACCGCCAAGCCTTTCCTCGAACGCTGGATGAGCGAACAGGTCGGCTGGCGCGGCGTGCTGAAGAGCATCCAGACGGAAGCGCCGCGCTGGGCGCATGAATTGCCGCAACTGCCGCGCCTGCTCCACCAGGCCCTGCGCGGTCCGGAAAAGGCGGGCCTGGAACAGTCCTTGCGGCGGCTGGAAGAGCGGCAACGCCGGCAGGGATGGCTGCTCTGGTTGAATGGCCTGTTGTCCGCGGCGCTCCTCTTCCTGCTGTTCTACGCGCTGACCAGGGCCTCCTGATGGAGAATTTTTCCGACCTGCCGGATTTCACGCGGGACGACGTCGTGCAATGGCTGGGCGCGGGCACGGTCGCCAAGGGCGAGGGCTATCTGGATCGGATATCGCGCTGCGAGACGCATGCCGCCCTGCTCCGGGCGCGTGTTCGGGGACATGCCGCCCGGCAATACACGACCCAGGTGAGTATCACCGGCGGGCGGCTCTTTTCCGATTGTTCCTGCCCGCTGGGCGGCGATTGCAAGCATGTCGCGGCGCTGCTCCTGCATGTCTTGCGGATCCGGCAGAAGGGCAAGGCATCGGATGTTTCCCCGGGCGTGCTGTCCTGGATCACCGATCTGCGGCATTTCAGCCAGGCCGTCGAGAAGAAACGCAGCAAGAAAAGCACGCACAAGACCCCGAGGATTTTCTACCGCCTGGAATGGAAGGAAAGAAACGGTCGTTCCGGCGCGCAGATCGCGCTCATGAAAGGCTCGGACACACACGATTTCCGGGAATGGTCGCTCACCGACCGCGCCCTGGTGCAGCCGCCGCAGTTCGTCGGCGAAGAGGATATCTCCATCCTGCGCCAGTTGCTGAACCTGCGCCGCGCGGCCTTCCTCATCCCCTATCATCGAATCGACGCCAGCATCTATCCGCTCGACCATTACGACCATCCGGCGCAGGCGGAAAAGATCGACTTCGCCCGGCTCATCCGGCAAATGCTGGCGACCGGCCGCCTGCTCGCGGGCCTGCCGCCCATTCCCCTCGTCGAAGGCGCGCCGCGCCAGGGAAAGATACTCTGGCAGGAAAAGGACAAACGCCAGCATCCCGTCCTGCACACCACGCCGCCCGCCACCGCGATGATCGCCGCGCATCCGCCGTGGTACCTGGATTTGCAGGAAGGCTGGCTCGGCCCGGTGCAGCTCGATCTCGTGCCCGAACTCCTGGGCAAGATATTCAGCCTGCCGCCGCTTTCTCCCGGCGAAGCGACGCTGGTCGCCGAAACCCTGAAGGAGGTCGCCCCGCAGGCGCCGCGGCCGAATGTCGCCGCCGCGTCCGATACGCGGGTCATCGACGCGCCGCTGCGCGGCGTGTTGCGGCTGGCCTCGCTGGACGTGCTGGACATCCTGCCGTGGCGCGATTACCGGCGGGATATGCACAATATGCACACGCCAGGCCACGACCACCATCACGACCGCAAGCGGGTGTTCGATTATGCCGAGCCGGTGTTCTGTTACGGCGAGATGGCGCTGGCCGTCGACGATGCCCGCGCCTACGTCTCCCTGCCCGATGGCGGGCTGGCGCGGATCGAGCGCCGTTTCGCGGAGGAGGCGGCCCTGCTGGCGGCGCTCGCCCGCGCGGGACTCCAGCCCATTCCCGCGCACCGCCTTTCCTGCTATGGCCAGCGGCCCCAGAAAATGTACGGCCTGGCCAACGAAAGGGCCTGGGAATCCTTCATGACGGAACAATTGCCCGTCCTGCGGGGGGCGGGCTGGCAGATCCAGTACGAGGCGGATTTCCGCCATCATTTCCACGAAGTCGAAAGCTGGGACGCGGATCTGCGCGAGGAGGACAGCGGCTGGCTGGGCCTCGACATGGGCGTCACCGTCGCCGGCGAACGCCTGCCGCTGGCGCCGATGCTGGCCGAACTTCTGCGCCAGGAACCGCGCTGGCTGGACGCCATTTCGCTGACGGAAATCCCCGACGACGAAAATGTCGGCCTGATCACCGGGGACGGCCGCCACCTGCGGGTCAAGGCGGAACGGATCAAGCCGATCGCGCGTCTCCTGATCGACCTGTTCGACGGCTACCACGAAGGGGAAACCCGCCTGCGCCTCTCCCGTTTCGACGCCGCTCGTCTCGACGCGCTGTTGCAGGACAGGAGCCGCTGGCAATTCCGCGGCGAAGCCTCGATCATCGCGCTGGCGGAACGCCTGAAGGAAAGCCACGGCATCCAGGAAGTCGCGCCGCCCGAGGGAATGCGCCTGGAATTGCGCGATTACCAGCGGCATGGCCTGGCCTGGCTGCAATACCTGCGCGAACACGGGCTTTCCGGCATTCTCGCCGACGACATGGGGCTGGGGAAGACCGCGCAGACGCTCGCCCATCTCCTGATGGAAAAAGAAGCCGGACGGCTGGATCGCCCGGCGCTGGTCGTCCTGCCCACCTCGCTCATCTTCAACTGGAAGAACGAAGCCGCCCGCTTCGCCCCCGGCCTGCGCGTGCTGAACCTGCACGGCCAGGGGCGCAAGGCGTCGTTCGCGCAGATTCCCGAAAACGACGTGGCGCTCACCACCTATCCCCTGCTCTGGCGCGACAGCGAACAGCTCGCCGGCTATGAATACCACATGCTGATACTGGACGAGGCGCAGATGGTGAAAAATGCCCGCAGCAAGGGCGCGGCGGTCGTCCGCCAGTTGCGCGCGCGGCATCGCCTGTGCCTGACCGGCACACCGCTGGAAAATCACCTGGGTGAACTCTGGGCGCAATTCGATTTCCTGCTCCCCGGCTTTCTCGGCGACCAGAAAAGCTTCACCCGCCTCTGGCGCAACCCGATCGAAAAATACGGCGACCTCCTGCGCCGCGATCTCCTCGCCCGCCGCATCCGCCCCTTCATCCTGCGCCGCAAGAAGGACGAAGTCGCCAGGGAACTGCCGGACAAGACCATCATCATCCGCACCGTCGAACTCTCCGGCGGCCAGCGCGATCTCTACGAAACCGTGCGCGCCGCGATGGATGAAAAGGTGCGCTCGGAAATCGCCCACCGCGGCTTCACCCGCAGCCAGATCGTGATCCTCGACGCCCTCCTGAAGCTGCGCCAGGTCTGCTGCGACCCGCGCCTCGTCAAATCCGCCGCCGCGCGCAAGGTGAAGGAAAAGGCCAAGCTCAACCTGCTCATGGACATGCTGCCGGAAATGGTGGAAGAAGGCCGGCGCATCCTGCTCTTTTCCCAATTCACCGCCATGCTCGAACTGATCCGCCAGGAATTCGACGCCATCGGCCTGCGCTACGAACAACTGACCGGCGAAACCAAGGACCGGGAAACCCCGATCCAGGCCTTCCAGAGAGGCGAGGTGCCGGTCTTCCTCATCAGCCTGAAAGCGGGCGGCGTCGGCCTCAATCTCACGACGGCGGACACCGTCATCCATTACGACCCCTGGTGGAACCCCGCCGCCGAAAACCAGGCCACCGACCGCGCCCACCGCCTGGGCCAGGAAAAGCCGGTATTCGTCTACAAGCTGATCGCCGCCGGCAGCATCGAGGAAAAAATACTGGCCCTGCAGGAACAGAAGGCGGAACTCGTCGCCGGGATACTTTCCGAAGGCGCCAGCGAGGTCAAATTCGGCGAGGCCGACCTGGCCGCGCTTTTCGAACCCCTGCCGTGA
>JAITDH010000088.1 GCA_031282665.1 Zoogloeaceae bacterium
GCGCTGGGCTACGATGCCGGTGTCGAATACGAAAAAGAACTCGTCGTTGCCGTCATCGACAAGAGAAAACGTGTCGTCAGCAGCATCCAATGGAAGGTTGAGGAATACTCCGCCTATACGAAACTGGGTGATGGCAGCCTGAGGTTTGATACGGCGCGCTACCAGCTTGCCGAGGACGTGAGAGCGTTCGGGCTGGTTTTCAATAGCTCCGCAATCCCCCCAGGTTGTGCAGATTGGAACAGGGGAGATCAGTTGATCCTGCTGGTTCCGGACGGCAAATCGCTGCGCCCGGTGTTGAGCTTGTATAGAATTGTGCAGCAGTCGATCGAGGGATGTATCAGCGTGCAAGTGCCAGATGCCATCTGGGAAGACGCTATGCTTACGATCCATATCGAAAACTCCCATACGAACGGTTTTCGTGACTTGCGCGTTACGGCAAACATTTACCCTCAATCAAACGGGGCGCCCATAGACCAGCCTCGCGTGGAACATGTCATTTTCCGTTATGACGGAAAGCGTTACAAACCCAGCGGGGAGGTTCCCTGGTGGTTGGATTTTTGGGGAGAACTGCCTGGGAGTTGAACCCCGCGATTTCTTCGGCGATGCCCACCCGGGTTGCGCTTCAATAGTTCCGCAAGAGGCGCAAATCGTGTAGATGTGAACAGGGGCCCACTGCTTCCCGACTACAGCCCACCGATTCCAAAGGCGCGTAGCGCCGCTCTGTCCTCTCTCCTCAGTCTTCAGTCTTCAGTCAAGTCCAGATGCGTAGCGGCGAGGTCGGCCAGGGCCTGGATCCAGGCGGGGGACTCATTGAGCGCGGGAAGATAATGGAATTCCCCCGTTCCGCCCTCGGCCTTGCAGGCGGCCAGGAAATCCGCCTTGCCGGTGATGGCGATTTCTTCCAGGGTTTCCAGGCAATCGGCGACGAAGCCCGGACACAGGATGTCGACGCGGCGAACGCCCTGCCGGGCCAGTTCCGCCAGGGTGGGGGCGGTGTAGGGTTGCAGCCAGGGTTCGCGGCCGAAGCGGGATTGGAAGGTCACGCGGTATTGCTCGTCCGCCAGCCCCAGGCGCTGGGCGAGTTCCGTCGCGGTGCGCTGGCATTCGTCGTGATAGGGATCGCCCAGGCGGCGGCTTTTTTCCGGCAGGCCGTGGAAGCTCATGACGAGGCGGCTTTCCGGCGTCGGCGCGTGGGTCTGCCAGTGGCGGCGGACGTTCTCCTCCAGCGCGGCAAGGTAGCCGGGATGCGCCGGGAAGCTGCGGATGACGCGCAGTTCCGGCAGGTCGCGGCAGCGGGCGAGCCAGGCGCATACCGCGTCGAGGAGGGAGGCCGTGGTGCTGGCGGCATATTGCGGGTTGAGCGGCAGGACGAGCAGGCGGCGAACGCCGGCCGCCTGCATCTGGTCGAGAACGCGGGCGACGGCGGGCTTGCCGTAGCGCATCGCCCAGAATACCCGCGCGGGAATGGCGCGCCGGGCGAGTTCCGCCTGCAATAGTTCGGCCTGCCGCGCGCAGTGTTCGCGCAGGGGGGAATCCTTTCCCCAGATCAGGGCGTATTTGGCCGCGGAACGGCGCGGACGAAAGGGCAGGATGACGGCATGGAGTATCGCCAGCCAGGCCAGGCGGGAAAATATTCCGCTGGTTTCCACGACGCGCGGGTCCTGGAGGAATTCCCGCAGGTAGCGGCGGACGGCGGCTGGCGTGGGCGCGTCCGGGGTGCCGAGGTTGAGGAGCAGGATGCCGGTCCGGGCGGGGTTGGCCGAGGTCAAGGGATGTCCGGGGGATGTTCAGGAGTTGGCGGAATTGGCGGAAAGGGCGGAGGAAAGCAGGCGGGCGGTGATGTCGACGATGGGGATCACCCGCTCGTATGCCATGCGTTTCGGGCCGATCACGCCGAGCGAGCCGACGATTTGCCCGTCGACTTCATAGGGCGCGGTAATCACGCTGCATTCGTCGAGCGGGGCGAGGCCGGATTCGCTGCCGATGAAGATCTGGATGCCGTCGGCGCGGCAGGCGTGTTCCAGGAGATTCATCAGGCCGGAGCGCTGCTCGAAGAGGTCGAAGAGTTCCCGCAGGCGTTTCATGTTGGAAGCGAGATCCGTCGCGTCGAGCAGGTTCATTTCCCCGGAGATGACGCAGGGCTGCGGATCGGCGAGCGCCTCGTCGCTGGTTTCCAGGACGGCCGTCAGCAGGCTTTGCAGGTCGCTGTGCAATTGCCGCAATTCCTCGCGCACCCGGCCGTGGATCTGTTCCAGGTCGAGGTCGGAAAAGTGCTGGGTGAGGTAGTGGCCCGCTTCGACCAGCGTGGCGGCCGAATAGTCCTGCGCGGTCGGCAGGACGCGGTTCTGCACGTCGCCTTCGTGGGTAATCAGGATGAGCAGGATGCGCTTCTCGGACAGGCGCAGGAATTCGATCTGCCGGATCTTCGGCGCGACGCGGCGCGGCGTGGCGACGATGCCGGCGAAATGCGTCAGTTGGGAGAGAAGGCGCGAGGCGTTGCCGATCAGTTGCTGCGGCTGGCCGGCACGCAGCGAATCGCCGATTTCGGCAACCTCGCTTTCCTCCGGCGGACGCATGGTCAGGAGGCTGTCGACGAACAGCCGATAGCCGCGCGCGGTGGGAACGCGGCCCGCCGAGGTGTGCGGACTGGCGACGAAGCCGGCCTCTTCCAGATCCGCCATGACGTTGCGGATGGTGGCCGGGGAGAGTTCCAGGCCGGAAAAACGGGAAAGCGAACGCGACCCGACTGGCGCGCCATCGGCGATGTAATGCTCGATCAGTGCTCTCAGGAGGGTGCGGGAACGTTCGTCCAACATGGGGGCAGACAATGGCAGGCAAATGACAGGCAAATCAAAGGGGATCCAGAAACTGCCCTGAATCCCCTTTTCAGTTGGTGGGTGCTGACGGGTTCGAACCGCCGACATTCGCCTTGTAAGGGCGACGCTCTGCCAACTGAGCTAAGCACCCCCCGGTAGGAATTACTTTTTCCCGCGCTTGGTATTCACGGCATCTTTCAGCGTCTTGCCAGGCTTGAACTTGGGCACGTTGGCCGCCGGGATATTGATGGATTTGCCGGTTTGAGGATTGCGGCCCTTGCGAGCCGCGCGTTTGTCAACCTGGAACGTGCCAAAACCCACCAGGGAAATCTTGTCGCCTTTCTTGAGCGTCTGGGTAACGACAGCAATCGTCGCGTCCAGAGTTTCGCCGGCAACAGTCTTGGCAACTTTCGCTTCCGCCGCGATTGCGTCGATCAATTCCGATTTGTTCACTTATTCACCCCATTGTCTGGTTAAAAAAACAGGCTGCAACAACCCTTGGTTGATCCTGCATCGCCTGCCGCACAGGCTTTCCGCCGAGCAACCGAGGCGAATCCTACCCGAAGCAGATAGCAAATAGCAACCTGCACGCACAAAAATAATGCAGAAAAAGCACGATTCATCGGGTTTGCGCCACTTTATACCCCCGCAACGCGGCAAAATCCCGCCATGTGCTGTTACAAATGGCGCGCCGGGCCTTGTGGCGCGGGATTTTCTCGGAGGGGTTTTACAGATGACAAAAAACGAAAAACGCCGCCGGATTTCCAACATTCCGGCGGCGTTCGCGGGCTGAAAAGCGGGGAGGCTTACTCGAACTCGATGATGACCTCGTCCACCTCGAGGCTGTCGCCCACCTTGGCGGAGATTTTTTTCACCTTGCAGTCATTTTCGGCGCGCAGGATGTTTTCCATCTTCATCGCCTCGATGACCACCAGCTTTTCCCCCTGCTTCACTTCCATGCCGACTTCCACGGCGACTTCGCGCAGGAGGCCGGGCATGGGGGAAAGGAGGAAGCGGGAGAGATCCGGCGGCGCCTTTTCGGGCATTCTCGTCAGGAGATCGGCGGCGTGCGCGGACATCACCATCATGTCGGCGCGGGTGCCCCAGTGATGAATCTGGTAGACCAGGCGATGCCGCTCGACCTGCACCGTGAAGGGTTCGCCATTGCAGGTGCCGTTGAAGAGCGACTGCCCCAGGCGCCAGGCGGAGAGGAGCCGGTAGCGCTTGCCCTTGTACTCGACTTCGTAGCCGCCGGGGATGGGACGGGCGACGACCGGATGGAGCTTCTTGTCGCGGATGACCACCCAGTCATCGCCGACCTGGCGCTCGTGTCCGGGCAGCTGGCCGGAGACCTTGGCGGCGCGGTCCTGGTAGCAGCGATGCACGAAGGCCGCGACGGAAATCAGGAGCGCCGGATCGTCGTGCGGCACCATCGAGGCGTCGAAGCCGTGCGGATATTCCTGGGCGATGAAGCCGGTGTCGAAATCGCCCGCCTGGAAGCGCGGATGTTTCATCAGCGCGGCCTGGAAGGGGATGTTCGAACTGATGCCGCGAATGACGAAGGAATTGAGCGCGTCGCGCATCCGGCCGAGCGCCTCGTCGCGGGTCGAGCCATGCACGATCAGCTTGGCGATCATCGAGTCGTAGTACATGGAAATCTCGCCGCCGTCATAGACGCCGGTATCCACGCGCACGTAATGGGAGGCTTCCGGCGTGAAGAACTTGGTCAGCCGGCCGGTGGAGGGCAGGAAGCCGCGGAACGGGTCCTCGGCATTGATCCGGCATTCGATCGCCCAGCCGTCGATTTTCACGTCCTCCTGGGTAAGGGAGAGTTTTTCCCCCGCGGCGACGCGGATCATCTGCTCGACCAGATCGAGGCCGGTGATGAATTCCGTCACCGGGTGCTCCACCTGCAAGCGGGTGTTCATTTCCAGGAAGTAGAAATCCTTGTTCGCGCCGACGACGAATTCCACCGTCCCGGCGGATTCGTACTTCACCGCCTTGGCCAGCGCCACTGCCTGTTCGCCCATCGCCTTGCGGGTCTTCACGTCCAGGAAGGGCGAAGGGGCTTCCTCGATCACCTTCTGGTGGCGGCGCTGGATCGAGCATTCGCGCTCGTTCAGGTAGATGACGTTGCCGTGCGAATCGCCGAGCACCTGGATTTCGATGTGGCGCGGCTTCTCGACGAATTTCTCGATGAAGACACGGTCGTCGCCGAAGGAATTCCTCGCCTCATTGACGCAGGAAGAAAAGCCCTCGTGCGCTTCCTTGTCGTTGTAGGCGACGCGCAGGCCCTTGCCGCCGCCGCCGGCGGACGCCTTTATCATCACCGGGTAGCCGATCTTCCGGGCGATCTTCACCGCCTCGTCGGGGCCGGAAATGGCTTCGTTGTGGCCGGGAATGGTGGAAACCCCGGCGGCCAACGCCAGCTTCTTCGACTCGATCTTGTCGCCCATCTTGCCGATGGAATAGTACTTGGGGCCGATGAAGGTAATGCCTTCCGCTTCCAGGCGGCGGGAAAATTCCTCGTTCTCGGAAAGGAAGCCATAGCCCGGATGCACCGCTTCCGCGCCGGTCTGCTTGCAGGCGGCGATGATCTTGTCGATCACCAGATAGGAATCCTTGGACGGTGGGGGGCCGATGCAGACCTTTTCATCGGCCAGTTCCGCGTGCAAGGCGTCCTTGTCCGCCTCGGAATAAACCGCCACGGTCTGGATGCCCATCTTCTTCGCGGTCTTGATGACCCGGCAGGCGATTTCCCCGCGGTTTGCAATCAGAATTTTCTTAAACATGGCGGGCCTCCGCGTTGAAATCGCCACGCGCTTCGCGCGCCAGGCAATTTGACTTCGTCGCTGCGCCGCTGCGCGGCTGGTCCCCACGGTTTGCAATCAGTATTTTCTTGAACATGTTCGATTCTCCCGGGCATCAAAGCGGAATATTGCCGTGCTTGCGCCACGGGTTTTCCAGTTGCTTGTTGGTCAGCATGGCGAGCGAGCGGCAGATGCGCTTCCTGGTACAGTGCGGCATGATGACGTCGTCGATGAAGCCGCGGCTGCCCGCGACGAAGGGATTGGCGAACTTCTCCTTGTATTCGGCCTCGCGCGCGGCGAGCTTGACCGGATCGTCCTTCTCGTTGCGGAAGATGATCTCCACCGCCCCCTTCGGCCCCATCACCGCGATTTCGGCGGAAGGCCAGGCAAAATTCACGTCGCCGCGCAGATGCTTGGAAGACATCACGTCATAGGCGCCGCCGTAAGCCTTGCGCGTGATGACCGTGACCTTCGGCACCGTGCATTCGGCATAGGCATAGAGCAGCTTGGCGCCGTGCTTGATGATCCCGCCGTACTCCTGCACGGTGCCGGGCAGGAAACCGGGCACGTCTACGAAGGTAATCACGGGAATGTTGAAGGCATCGCAGAAACGCACGAAGCGCGCGCCCTTGATCGAGGATTTGATGTCCAGGCAGCCGGCGAGCACCATCGGCTGGTTGGCGACGATGCCCACCGTGCCGCCGTTCATGCGCGCGAAGCCGGTAATGATGTTCTTCGCGTGATCGGTCTGGATCTCGAAGAAATCGCTGTCATCGACGACCTTGACGATCAGTTCCTTCATGTCGTAAGGCTTGTTGGGATTGTCCGGCACCAGGGTATCGAGGGAAAAATCGAAGCGATCGGCGGGATCGTCGGTCTGCACCGTGGGCGGTTTTTCGCGGTTGTTGCCGGGCAGGTAGTTCATCAGCCGCCGCACATAGGCAAGCGCCTCCACGTCATTTTCAAAGGCGATGTCCGCCACCCCGGACTTGGTGCTGTGCGTCACCGCGCCGCCCAGTTCCTCGGCGGTCACCTCCTCGTGCGTCACGGTCTTCACCACGTCGGGGCCGGTGACGAACATGTAGGAGGAATCCTTCACCATGAAGATGAAGTCGGTCATGGCGGGCGAATACACCGCGCCGCCCGCGCAGGGTCCCATGATGAGGGAAATCTGCGGCACCACGCCGGAAGCCATGACGTTCCGCTGGAAGACGTCGGCATAGCCGCCGAGGGAGGCCACGCCTTCCTGGATGCGCGCGCCGCCGGAATCGTTCAGGCCGATCACCGGCGCGCCGACCTTCATCGCGTGATCCATGATCTTGCAGATCTTTTCCGCGTGCGCCTCGGAAAGCGCGCCGCCGAAGACGGTGAAATCCTGCGAGAAAACGAAGACCAGGCGGCCGTTTATCATGCCGCAGCCGATCACCACGCCATCGCCGGGAACCTTGTCCTTTTCCATGCCGAAATCGGTGCAGCGGTGCTCCTTGAACATATCCCATTCCTCGAAGGAATCGGGATCGAGCAGGAGCTCGATGCGCTCGCGCGCGGTGAGCTTGCCCTTCTTGTGCTGGTTGTCGATGCGCTTCTGGCCGCCCCCCAGGCGGGCCGCCTGCCGCTTCTTGTCCAGCTCGTGAATGATGTCATGCATAAAGAAACTCCTTGAAAATCAGGATTCAAAATTGGGAATCTGCGCGGCTCTCATCAAGCTGAAAGCGGCAGCTGCCGGGGTCATACGTCCTGACGCCACCTTCTGGGCGGCTTCGGGCATGGCATCTTTCACAGCGGGGTGCCGCTGGAAATACTGATGAAGACCGGAGTGGATGAGTTGCCACATCCAGTCGACCGCCTGACGGCGGCGTTTTCCCTCGAATTCCCCGGTAGGGGTCAAGGTATTCCGATAACGCTCCACGGTCTCCCAGAATTCCGTCAGGCCCTCCTTCTTGAGGGCGCTGAGCATGATTACCGGGGGCGTCCAGTTCGGCGAAGCCGGACGCAGCATGTGCAGCGCGTTGTTCCATTGCGCCCGCGCCATCTGGGCGGCGCGCGGATCGATATCCGCCTTGTTGATGGCGACCAGGTCGGCAATCTCGACGATGCCCTTCTTGATCGCCTGCAAATCGTCTCCCGCGTGCGGGAGTTGCAGGAGCGCGAACATGTCCACCATGCCCGCGACCGTCGTCTCGGACTGTCCGACGCCGACGGTCTCGACGAGAATCACGTCGAAGCCCGCCGCCTCGCACAGCAGCATGGCCTCGCGGGTCTTTTCGGCGACGCCGCCCAGGCTTCCCGCGGAAGGACTCGGACGGATGAAGGCTTCCTCGCGCTGGCAGAGGGTTTCCATGCGCGTCTTGTCGCCCAGGATCGCGCCGCCGGAAATGGAGGAGGAAGGATCGACCGCCAGCACGGCCAGCCTGTGCCCGCGATCGATGATGATGTGGCCCAGCGCCTCGATGAAGGTCGATTTCCCCGCCCCCGGCACGCCGGAAATCCCCAGTCGGATCGCCCTGCCGGTATGGGGCAGGAGCCCGTCCAGCAAGACCCGCGCCCGCGCCTGATGATCGGGGCGGGTCGACTCGATCAGGGTAATCGCCTTGGCCAGCGCGCGCCGCTTGCCGGCAAGCACGTCGGCGGCGAGCTCCTGGTCGGCGGCGGTTTCAGGCATGGCGGTTTCTCTCCGGAGGGCCTTGGACAAAAAGGGATCAATTATACACATTGGCGCCAAGTTGAACGCAAAAGAACGCAACATGCCGC
>JAITDH010000218.1 GCA_031282665.1 Zoogloeaceae bacterium
GAAAGCGGCCAGTATTTTCCGGGCCTCGCGGGCGATGACTTCGGGCGGGGCGAAAAGGACGTTGGGGTCGAGATTGCCTTGCAGCGCCACCTGCGCGCCCACGCGCCGGCGCGCTTCGCCGATGTCCACGCACCAGTCCAGCCCCACGCCGTCGCAGCCGCTGGCGGCGATGTCCTCCAGCCAGAGGCCGCCGCCCTTGGTGAAGACGATGGCGGGGATCCGTTCCTCTTCCCAGCTTTTGTGCAGCCCGGCCAGGATGCGCCGCATGTAGGCGAGGGAAAATTCCCGGTAGGCGGACGAGGAGAGCGAGCCGCCCCAGGTGTCGAAAATCATCACCGCCTGCGCGCCGCTCTCGATCTGGGCGTTCAGGTAGGCGGTCACCGCGTCGCTGGTCACGGCCAGGATGCGGTGCAGGAGGTCGGGACGGGCGTAGAGCATGGATTTGATCTGGCGGAAATCCTTCGAGCCGCCGCCTTCGACCATGTAGCAGGCCAGGGTGTAGGGACTGCCGGAAAAGCCGATCAGCGGGACGGAATTGTCCAGCGCCTTCCTGGTGGTGCGCACGGCATCCATGACATAGCCGAGATGTTCATGGGGATCGGGCGCGCTCAGATTGTTGATCGCCCATTCCTCGCGCAGCGGGCGCTCGAAACGCGGCCCTTCTCCCGCTTCGAAATACAGCCCCAGGCCCATCGCGTCCGGCACGGTGAGAATGTCGGAAAACAGGATGGCGGCATCCAGGTCGTAACGCGCCAGGGGTTGCAGGGTCACTTCGCAGGCCAGGTCGGGCGATTTGCAAAGGGAGAGGAAATTCCCCGCCCGCTTGCGGGTCTCGCAATATTCCGGCAGATAGCGCCCCGCCTGCCGCATCAGCCAGAGCGGCGTGCGGTCCACCGGCTGGCGCAGAAGGGCGCGCAGGAAGTTGTCGTTCTTGGGTCGGCTCACGGCAGTGCTCACGTCATGGGAAAGGGCGCATTATCGCACACTGGCAGGAAACGGGAGACAGAGGACAGGAGACAGAGCGGCACTATGCGCCTTTGGAATCAACAGCTTGTGGTCTGAACGGGAACCCACCATGCCAAACATGCGACACTGGCTACAAAGTACAAAGCGAGCGCTCTATCCTCTGTTTCCTGTCTTCTGTCTCCCGTTTCCTGACTTGTATTCGCCCGTAATTGGATTATCATTGGTGAGTACTTCCCTTTCTTTTCCGCTTTCCATCCATCATGCTTTCCGCCATTGGCAGCACTTCTCCGTTCGACTGGTTGCGTCCCTACGCGGGGAATGGCGCGTCCGTGGACGGGAACGAGGCGAGAGTGCGGCCGGAAGCGGGAAAGAGCGTGGGAAAGACGGCGGAACAGACCAATGAGGTGGAAGGCGCGGGTAGCGAAGAGGAAGACAGACAAGAGGAGAAGGAGACCTCTCTTCCGGGCGAGGCGAGGAAACCGGGCGGCGAGGTGTTGAGCGACGCGGAAAAGCGCGAAGTCCTGGAACTGAAGCAGACCGACCGCGAAGTCCGCCAGCATGAGCAGCAGCACATGGCGGCGGGCGGCAATCTGGTGACGGGCGGGCCCAGCTATACCTATCAGCAAGGGCCGGACGGCAAGCGTTACGCCGTGGGCGGGGAAGTCAGCATCGACACGTCGGAAGGAAAAACACCGGAGGAAACCCTGGTGCGCGCCCGCCGCATCCGCGCGGCCGCCCTCGCGCCCGCCGAACCTTCGCCGAAGGACCGCCAGGTGGCGGCGATGGCGACCCAGATGGAAATGACGGCGCTGCGCGAAATCGCCCAGGCGCGGATGAGCGGGGAAGACAGGGGTGGAGAAGAGAAGGAAGACGGCAAGGAAGACGCCGCCTCTGGCGCGGCCAAGCCCGGCCAGGGCAGGATGGCGACGGAGGCTTACCGGCAGGGCGAGCGCTTCGGCGTGGAGGAAGCCGCCAATCCGTCGCGCTTTTCGGCCGTTGCGTAACTTACGGTTTTATTACGGTTTTACGATTCGTACCGCTTTTTCCCATGCCGGTGCACGCAATCTGGATTGGTGCACCGGACATAGAGATACAACTCGTGTTCCACGATCTCGAAACCGCGCTCGGCCGCGACTTTTTTCTGCCGCCGCTCGATTTCCGCATCATAGAATTCTTCGACATGCCCGCAATCGACGCAGACCAGATGGTCATGGTGCCGCCCTTCGTTGATTTCGAAGGTGGCCCGGCCGGATTCGAAGAAATGCCGTTCCAGGAGGCCGGCCTGCTCGAACTGGGTCAGCACCCGGTAAACGGTCGCCAGGCCGATGTCCACCCCTTCCGCCAGCAGCATGCGATAGACATCTTCCGCGCCCAGATGGCGAACTTCGCTTTTCTCGAAAAGCTCGAGGATCTTCAAACGGGGCAGGGTGGCCTTGAGGCCAGCTTCCCGTAAATTCTGTGAATGCTCCATGGGAAATATCCGGTAGGTCCGAGGATGAAAGGACGAACAAACAACCTGTCGAAGGCTGAAGTAAAATTTCGGGTATGATACAGGGCTTCCCGAACTTTCCCAAACCTTTCAAATCTTTGGCACACAAATTGGCTGAAAAATCTCCCCTCCCCTTTCTGGCACGCCTTTCCCGCTTTTCCCTCATCGCCCTTGCCGGCGCGCTTCTCGCCGCCTGCTCCTATATGCCGCGCATCGTCACCGAATACCGGATCGACGTG
Source organism: Zoogloeaceae bacterium (assembly GCA_031282665.1). Next base: position 2,695 of record JAITDH010000218.1, read on the forward strand.
CAACAGGGCAATGTCCTGACCCAGGAAATGGTCTCCCAACTGCGCCCCGGCCTGACCCGCGAACAGGTTCGCTTCATCCTCGGCACGCCGATGCTCGCCGACACCTTCCACGCCGACCGCTGGGACTACCTGTTCCGCCTGGAAAAAGGCAAGACCGGCGAAGTGACGATGCGCTCCCTGGCCGTGTATTTCAATGCCGATGGTCTGTTGGAACGGATAGAGGGCGACGTGGAAACCGGCTCGGTGGCCGAACTGACCGAAACGGTGGCGCGCACCCAGGTGGTCGACCTGGGCAGTGTCGCGCCCGGAGAGCAGCCGTTGCCGCCGGAGGAAAGCAAGGGCTTCTGGGGACGGATGATGGAAACCCTGGGCTGGTAAATCGGCCATCCCGCAACAAAAAAGAAATCGGAACCATGGAAAAAAATCGGATAGGAATCGTCGGCGCCTCCGGACGGATGGGGCGGATGCTGCTGGAAACCACGCTGAAGGATGGCGAATTGCGCTTGGTGGCCGCCTTCGATCAACCCGGCAGCGCCAGTCTCGGCCGCGACGCCGCCGAACTGACGGATCTGCCCCCCTGCGGCATCAGGGTAACGGACGACGTGGCGGCCGGGCTGGTGGCCTGCGACTGCCTGATCGACTTCACCCGCCCCGCCGGCACGCTGGCGCATCTCGCCCTTGCCGAAGCGGCGGGCGTGGCGATGGTGATCGGCACGACTGGCTTCGACGCGGCGGGCAAGGCGCGCATCGCCGAAGCGGCAAAACGCATCCCCATCGTTTTCGCGCCCAATATGGCGGTAGGCGTCAATCTCGTTTTCCGTCTGCTGGACACGGCCGCCCGGATACTGGGACAGGGATACGACGTGGAAATCGTCGAAGCCCACCACCGGATGAAAGTGGACGCCCCCTCCGGTACGGCGCTCCGCATGGGAGAAGTCGTCGCCCAGGCCCTGGGGCGCAACCTCGCCGACTGCGCCGTGTATGGCCGGGAAGGACATACCGGCGAGCGGGACGGGCAGAGCATCGGCTTCGCCACCGTGCGCGGGGGCGACATCGTCGGCGACCACACCGTCATGTTCTGCGGTCTCGGCGAACGGGTGGAAATCGCCCACAAATCGGGCAGCCGGATACCCTACGCCTTGGGCAGCCTGCGCGCCGCGCGCTTTCTCGCCACGCGGGAAAACGGCCTTTTCGACATGCAGGATGTATTGGGCCTGCGCTGATCCACGCAACCCGGCGGATCGGACAACGTGAAAAACTCAGCAGGACGACACGTTTTCTGATAACTTCGCAAACTCATCATCAACCACTCATTTCACGAGGAAAGGAAAGTTCATGACTCAACGCATTGCACTGGTAACGGGCGCCATGGGCGGCCTGGGAACCGCCATCTGTCAGGCTCTGGCAAAAGCGGGCCACAAGGTCGTCGCCGCCTATCATCCCCAATTCGACAAAAAAGAAGAATGGCTGAAGGAACAGGAAGCCGCCGGCTTCAAGAATTTCATCCCGGTTCCCGGCGACGTGGCCGATCTGGCCTCCGTCCAGGCCATGGTCGCCGAAGCCGAGCAGAAAGCCGGCCCGATCGACATTCTGGTGAACAACGCCGGCATCACGCGCGACAAGATGTTCAAGGGCATGGAACGCGAACAATGGGATGCCGTCATCAACACCAACCTCTCCAGCCTCTTCAACGTCACCAAGCAGGTTTCCGCCAAGATGGCCGAGCGCGGCTGGGGCCGCATCATCAACATCTCCTCGGTAAATGGCGTCAAGGGCCAGGCTGGGCAGACCAACTACTCCGCCGCCAAGGCCGGTGTCATCGGCTTCACCAAGGCGCTGGCGCAGGAACTCGCCGCCAAGGGCGTGACGGTGAACGCCATTGCCCCCGGCTATGTCGCCACCAAGATGGTCACCGCCATCAAGCCGGAAATCCTGCAAGGCATCATTGATTCCGTCCCGGTGAAGCGCCTCGCCAAGCCGGAAGAAATCGGCTTCGCCGTGGTCTTCCTCGCCGACGAACTCTCCGGCTTCACCACCGGCGCGACGCTCAACGT
>JAITDH010000103.1 GCA_031282665.1 Zoogloeaceae bacterium
CCATACCCCGATTACAAATAAGTTGCGGACACCTGGAAGGAAACAAGGTAGCATGTACTGTTCAGCGTTGTCTCCTGCCGATTGCTGCGCTGTGTCCCCGTACAACCAAAACGAAAGCGCGACGTGACCCCTTGCAGACATACTTCTTCCGTGTTTGCCTCGTTCCAAATCTGGAAGGTGCGTTCGTGTCTTTTTGACTGCATGCTCGCCTTCTTTTTGTTTTTCCCCTTTCTTCCGGCGCAGGCGGCGACGGTCGAATATGGCGATGCCTGGGCGCTTCCCGTCATTTTCCTGCTGCTCATCCTCCTGGCATGGCTGGCGCGGAGCGTGCTCCTCACCCGCGCGGCCCTGGAGGAGAGCCAAAAGGAACTGGAAGGCATCAGGCAGAGCTTCTCCGCCGGGCCGGTCGCCGTGTTGAGCTGGGATAACGAGGCGGAATGGAAGGTGACGGCGGCCACGCAGAATGTCACCGAGGTATTGGGGGTTTCCAGGGAGCGCCTGTTCTCGCCGGAGTTCGTCTATACGGAACTGGTCCTGCCGGACGACCTGGAGCGTTTCGTCTCCGAAAGTCATCAGTTCGTCGCGGAAAGACGCCAGGAGCAATGGCGGCAGTATTACCGGATTATGGATGACGCGGGGAATATCCGCTGGATCCGCGATTACACCACTTCCGAATTCGACGCGAACGGGAGACTGAAATCCCTGCGCGGCTATCTGATCGACGATAGCGCGAGCATCACGACCAACAAGCACATCCAGATGCTTTCCAGCGTGTTCCAGAATGTCCGGGAGTGCATTTGCGTGACGGATACCACGGGCAGGATACTTGATGTCAATCCGGCTTTCGAGCGCACGACCGGCTATAGCCGGCGCGAGGCGCAGGGGGAGAATCCGCGCATCCTGAAATCGGGGCGGCACGACGACAAGTTCTATTGCGAGATGTGGTCTTCCCTGTTGCAGCACCACGCCTGGCAGGGGGAAATATGGAACCGCCGCAAGAACGGCGAGGTTTATCTCGAACTCCTTTCCATCACCGCCGTCTGCGACGATGAGGGGCATATCATCCGCTATATCGGGGTGTTTACCGACATCACCAGTTTCAAGGAGCAGCAGCGGGAAATCGAGCGCCTCGCTCATTACGACATCCTGACCGGCCTGCCCAACCGGGCGCTGCTGACCGACCGCCTGCGGGTCGCCTTCGCCAAGGCGCGGCGCGACAAGGGGCTGCTGGCCGTTGCCTACCTCGACCTGGATGGTTTCAAGGAGGTCAACGATGTTTATGGACACAAGGCGGGCGACCAGCTTCTCATCAGCGTCGCCCAGCGGCTGACGGCCGCGTTGCGGGAGGTCGATACCGTCGCCCGCATGGGCGGTGACGAATTCGTCCTCGTCCTCTGCGGCGGTTGTTCGCGCTCCGATTATCTCAATACCCTGGAACGCCTGCTCGCCCAGCTTGCCGCGCCCTTCACCCTGCCGGAAGCGACCATCAGTCTTTCCGCCAGTATCGGCATCACCTTCTATCCCGACGACGATGCCGATCCGGATGTCCTCCTGCGGCACGCGGATCAGTCCATGTACCGCGCCAAGCGCGCGGGACGCGCCCATTTCCAGGTCTTTTCGCCGGAAGAGGAGCAGGATTCGATCCGCTTGCAGGAAAACAACGCGCGCATCGAATACGCGCTGGATCGTGGGGAATTCAGCCTTTATTACCAGCCGACCCTGGACCTGCACACCGGACGGATCGTCAACATGGCGGCATTGCTGCGCTGGCAGCACCCCTCCCTCGGCCTCCTGGCCTATGCCGAATTCATCTCCCGGCTGTCGGGGACGAAGCTGGAACTGCGGCTTGGCGAATGGGTGGTGCGCACCGCCCTGGCGGAGCTCAACTATTGGCGGGAAAACGGCCTGGGCATCGGCCTCACCATCAACATTTCGCACAACCAGTTGCGCGCCCCCGAGTTCCTGCCCTTCCTCGAATCGCAACTGCGCCTTTATCCCCCGCTCACCCCCGGTCTCCTGGAACTCGATATCCTCGCTTCCCCCGACCTGGAAAACATGACCGAGGTCGCCCGCATCATCGCCAGTTGCCGGCAGATGGGCATCCTCGTCGCCCTGGGCGATTTCGGCACCGGCTACTCTTCCCTGGCCAGCCTGCGCCGCCTGCCGATCAGCATGCTGAAGCTCGACCAGAGCTTCGTGCGCGGCATGATGGACAGTCCGGAAGACCTCTCCATCGTCGAGGGCGTCATCAACCTGGCCGGCGCGTTCAAGCACAAGGTCATCGCCGAAGGCGTGGAAAGCCCCCTGCATGGCGCGCTGCTCCTCTATATGGGATGCGACTTCGCGCGCGGCTACGGCATCTGCCGCCCGATGCCGACACGCGCCATCGCCGACTGGCTGCGCGAATGGCATCCCGCCCCGGAATGGCAGATGACCGTCCACATGAAACAGGATCACCAGCAACTTCCGTTGCTCCTCATGGGGATGAACATCCGCCACAGCAGCGAAAAGCTGCTGGCCTACGTCTTCGCCTCGGAGGAAGAGCGCTCGACGCTCGCCGCGAGCGACAGCATCAACGGAAGCAGCGCCTTCGACCGCTGGTACCGCGCCGCCCTGTCCACCTACGAGGACAACCCCTGCCTGCCGCTCCTGAAGGAAACGGAAATCCACCTGCGCAACATCGCCCGCGCCATGCGCGACGCCATCGAACGCAACCAGCCGGAAGAAGCCGAGGTCCGCATCGACTCCTTCATCGCCACCCGCGACCAGTTCATGCAGATCCTCCAGCAACTGTTGCAGAGAACGGAAGACTGAGCGGCCGCTGGCGCGGCCAGGAGATCAGGAATCAGGAATCAGGAATCAGAAGAAGCAAACCACGCCATACTGACCACTGACTACAGAGTACAAAGCGTGTAGCGCGCTCTGTCTCCTGTCTCCTGTCCTCTGTCTCCTGATCCCTGATCCCTGACCCCCAAAAACCTGTTCACTTGCCGCCACAATTGCAGTATCTTAGCGGGCTTTCCTGCGCTGGGCGCAGGGGTATCCTGGACAATGAGGATCGACATGGAAAAGGATCTGCGCGAAGCCGCGCTTGAGTATCACCGAAAACCGACACCTGGCAAGATTTCCATCCGTCCCACCAAGGGACTCACCAATCAGCGCGATCTGGCGCTTTCCTATTCTCCCGGCGTCGCCGCCCCATGCGACGCGATCGTGGAAAATCCGAATTCGGCGGCGGAATACACCTCCCGCGCCAACCTGGTCGGGGTGGTCACCAACGGCACGGCGGTGCTGGGACTGGGCAATATCGGCCCACTCGCCGCCAAGCCGGTCATGGAAGGCAAGGGCTGCCTTTTCAAGAAATTCGCCGATATCGACGTATTCGACATCGAACTGGCGGAAAACGATCCGGACAAGCTGATCGACATGATTGCCGCCCTGGAACCCACCCTGGGCGGGGTCAACCTGGAAGACATCAAGGCCCCGGAATGTTTCTACATCGAGCAGAAACTGAAGGAACGGATGAAGATTCCGGTCTTCCACGACGACCAGCACGGCACCGCGATCATTTCCGCCGCCGCCATGCTGAACGGGCTCAAGGTCGTCAACAAGGAAATCGGGAGCATCAAGATCGTCTGTTCCGGCGCGGGCGCGGCCGCCATTTCCTGCCTGGATCTGTGGTGCCGCCTGGGGGTGAAGAAGGAAAACGTCACTGTCTGCGATTCCAAGGGCGTCATCTGGCAAGGGCGCGACGCGCAGATGGATGCCTCCAAGGCGCGTTACGCGCAGGTGACCCAGGCGCGCACCCTGAGCGACGCGATCAAGGGGGCGGACATCTTTCTCGGCCTGTCCACCGCTGGCGTCCTGAAACCGGAGATGCTCCTCGGCATGGCCGCCGATCCGCTGGTTTTCGCCCTCGCCAACCCGACGCCGGAGATCATGCCGGAAGAAGCATGCACCGTCCGTCCAGACGCCATCATCGCCACGGGACGCTCCGATTATCCCAACCAGGTCAATAACGTTCTTTGCTTCCCGTTCATCTTCCGGGGGGCGCTGGATGTAGGCGCGACCCACATCACGGAACAGATGAAGCTGGCCTGCGTGCATGCCATTGCCGCGATGGCGGAGGCGGAAATCGCCGACGAGGTCGCCACGGCCTATCCCGGCCACCATCTGAAATTCGGCCGCGAATACCTGATTCCGAAGCCTTTCGATCCGCGTCTCATCGTCCGCATCGCGCCGGCGGTGGCGCGCGCGGCGATGGAATCCGGCGTCGCCACCCGCCCGATCACGGATTGGGAAGCCTATCGCCAGCGCCTGTCCGAATTCATCTACCAGACCGGCGCCGGCATGCGCGCCATCTTCCAGACGGCGCGGCAAATGCCCAACCGGCGCGTGGTCTACGCGGAAGGCGAGGACGAGCGGGTGCTGCGCGCGGTGCAGGTGGTGCGCGAGGAAAAGCTGGCGCATCCCATGCTGATCGGCAGGCCGCAGATCATCCTGCAAAACCTGCGCAACAGCGGCCTGAGAATCCTGCCCGGCGTGGATTTCGAGATCATCGACCCGGACAACGCCTTCCATTACGAGGAATGCTGGCGCGCCTATCACCAGATCATGCGGCGCCAGGGCGTCACCCTCGACATGGCCAAGGTGCGGGTGCGCGCCGACAATACCGTGCTGGGCGCCCTGCTGGTGCAACTGGGACGCGCCGACGGCCTGATCTGCGGGCTTTCCGGGCACTTCGACCTGCATCTGCGCGAAGTCGACGAGATCATCGGCAAGGCGCCCGGCTGCAAGACCATGGCCGCCCTGAACCATCTTCTCCTGCCGGGCCGCTCGATTTTCATCTGCGACACCCATGTCAATGAAAATCCGAACGCGGAACAACTGGCGGAAATCACCCTGATGGCCGCCGAGACCGTGCGCCGCTTCGGTTTCACCCCCAAGGTCGCGCTCCTTTCCCATTCCAACTTCGGTTCCGCGCAATCGAAATCCGCCCGGAAGATGCGCGACGCGTTGACCATCGTCCGCGCCCACGCGCCGCAACTGGAAATCGACGGGGAAATGCACGGCGACGCGGCGCTCTCCGAAACCGTGCGCCATTTGTCCGATCCGGAATCCGCCCTGAAAGGCGAGGCCAACCTGCTCATCATGCCGAACCTGGACGCGGCCAATATCTCCTACAACCTCCTCAAGATGACCGGCGGCGACGGCGTCACGATCGGCCCCATCCTGGTGGGCGCGGCCAAGCCGGTGCATGTCATCACCTCCACCGCCTCGGTACGGCGGATCATCAATCTGACCGCCCTGGTGGTCACGGAAAAATCGTCGACCTGAAACAAAACACAAGGCCACCAAATATGCGGCCTTGTGTTTTAATATCGCTTCTTCGCATTCACCCGGAAGGGGCTTCTCCCATGAATCACGAAAAATTCCGCCTGGTTACCCGCAGCGATTTTGACGGGCTGGTCTGCGCCGTTCTCCTGAATGAACTGAACCTGATCGACGACATCAAGTTCGTTCACCCCAAGGATATGCAGGACGGGAAGATCGACGTTTCGCCGCGCGACATCACCACCAACCTGCCCTATGTTCCGGAAGCGCACCTCGCCTTCGACCATCACCATTCGGAAACCCTGCGCAACGATGCGTGCGATAAACCACGCGACAACCACATCATCAATCCCGACGCGCCTTCCGCGGCGCGCGTCGTCTACGATTACTACGGCGGAAAATCCTCCTTCCCGCACATCTCCGAGGAAATGATGGCCGCCGTCGACAAATCCGACAGCGCCCAGTTTTCCCGCGATGAAATCCTCGAACCGACCGGCTGGGTGCTGCTCAACTACCTGATGGACGCCCGCACCGGCCTCGGCCGTTTCCGCCAGTTCCGCATCAGCAACTATGCCCTGATGATGGATCTGATCAAATACTGCAAGCACCACACCATCGACGAAATCCTCCAGCTTCCCGACGTCAGGGAACGCAGCAACCTCTATTTCGAGCACACCGAAAAAGCCCGCGAACAGATCCAGCGTTGCAGCACCGTGTACAAGAACCTCGTCGTCCTCGACCTGCGCAACGAAGAAACCATCTACGCCACCAACCGCTTCATCATCTACGCCCTCTTCCCGGAAACCAACATCTCCATCCACATCCTGTGGGGATTGCAGAAACAGAACACCGTCTTCGCCACCGGGAAATCCATCCTCGACCGCTCCAGCCGCACGAACGTCGGCGAACTGATGCTCAAATATGGCGGCGGTGGCCATCAGGCCGCCGGCACCTGCCAGATCGCCAACGACCAGGCGGAAACAATCCTGCGGGAACTGATCGCGCAGATCAATGCGGACGGTTGAAACGCCGAAGGACAAAGGCTTGGACGAAACCCCGGACGCAGACCTTTCCCTGGGCGGCGGATGAACATCCTGGTACTCGGCGCGGGGGTAGTCGGCACGACGACCGCCTGGTATCTGCGCCAGGCCGGGCATGAAGTCACGGTAATCGAGCGGCGCGAAGCCGCCGGAATGGAGACCAGCTTCGCCAATGGCGGGCAGATTTCCGTTTCGCACGCCGAACCCTGGGCCAATCCGCACGCCCTGCCGCAGGCGCTGGCCTGGCTTGGACGCGAAGACGCGCCGCTCCTCTTTCGCCTGCGCCCCTTCGACCTGCCCCTGCTTTCCTGGTCCTTCGCCTTTCTCAAGAATTGCCTGCCGGGACGCACCCGCGACAACATCCGCGCCATCGTCCGCCTGGCGCTCCACAGCCGCGAGCAACTGCAAATCCTCCGCCAGACCCTGGCGGAAGCCGAAGGAGCGGACTTCAACCGCGAATACGACGGCCTGCAAAAAGGCATCCTGCACTTCTACACCGACCGCGACGCCTTCGCCCGCGCCATCTCCGCCGCCCGCCTGATGCAGAACTTCGGCCTCGCGCGCGAACCCATCGACGCGGACGCCTGCATCCGCCTCGAACCGGCGCTCGCTCCGGCGCGCCATCTCATCGTCGGCGGCGACTACACGCCCACCGACGAATCCGGCGACGCGCACCGTTTCACCCGCGCCCTGGCCGCGCGCGCCGCCGCCGCCGGCGTCGTCTTCCACTACGAAACCGCCGTCGCCGGACTGACAATGCAAAGCGGCAGGGTGGCGGGCATCCGCCTGGCCGACGGCCGCCCGCTTTTCGCCGACCTCTGCGTGCTGGCCCTCGGCAGCTATTCCGCGCCCTTCCTGCGTCCCTATGGCATCCGCCTGCCGGTCTATCCCGCCAAAGGCTATTCCGTCACCCTGGACCTCCAGCCCGACACCCTCGCCCCCTATGTCAGCCTGACCGACGACGAACACAAGCTCGTCTTCTCCCGCCTCGGCAACCGCCTGCGCATCGCGGGAACCGCCGAATTCAACGGCTACAACCTCGACCTGAACCCCATCCGCTGCCAGGCCATCCTGCAACGCGCGCAACAGATCTTCCCGCAACTCTCCCATGTCGGCGAACCGCGCTACTGGTGCGGCCTGCGCCCGGTCACCCCGTCCAACGTCCCCCTACTCGGCCCGAGCGGACTCCCCGGTCTCTGGCTCAACACCGGACACGGTACTCTGGGCTGGACCCTGGCCTGCGGCTCCGCCGCGACGCTGGCGGCGGAGATCAGGGATCAGGAATCGGGGATCAGATGAAAACCGCGTCAAACAACTGGAGGCTTGGCATGAGCTTTGATTTATTTGTTTATCATCTTGAAGCCGGAAACGCCGCTCCGGCTGACAAGGCCGCTGTCCTGGAGGCACTGCGTCAATGCCCGGACATCGTCAACAATAGCGGATCGTCTGTTGAATTCACCGACGGTTCA
>JAITDH010000018.1 GCA_031282665.1 Zoogloeaceae bacterium
ATGGCGAACCAGCCCCGGCGGCGCTGGAACCCGGTGTTACCATGGAACGGCACTATGCCCTCAACTGGCTGATCGGCTACATGGATCAAGAGTGGGATGACATTTCGACCGACACCTGAACATTGGGGCGCAAGGTATGCTGATCCGGCATTTTCCCCAGCCGCCAAATTTGCGATGCTGCGCATCGTGGAGTACGAATGTCGGATTGCGCCTTCGGCTTATCCTGTGAATCGGTTGTCAATTGGCACAGATTACAGACGACAAAGGCCGCGCCAGCGGCCGCTCTGTCATCTGTCCTCTGCCTTCTGACCCCTGACCCCCTGATGCCCGATCCCCGCTACGAGGGTCAGAATTGCGCCGAGGCAGGCCGTGGCGAAGGGGAGCCAGGCGAGGGTGACGAGGTGGGTGGAGAAAAGTTTCCAGGCGAGCGCTTCGCCGGCGATGAGCGCGCCGGTTCCGGCGATGAGGCCGGCGATGAGGCCGTTGCCCGATAATTCGAAAGAAAGGGCGGCACGGATCTGCTTGCGGCTGGCGCCCAGGATGTGGAGGATGCGGAGGCTCGCCCGGCGTTCTTCCACGGTGGTGATGAGCGCGCCGTGGAGCACGGCGAGACCCGCCGCGAGGGTAAGCAGGAAGAGCAACTCGACGGCGCGGGAAACCTGGGCGATAAGGGCGCGCGCCTGAGCGAGGAGGGTGGAAATGTCGAAGACGGCCAGGTTGGGGAAATCCTCGAGAATGCCGTCGAGAAGGGCGATCTTTTCGTCCGGCAGATGAAAATTGGCCAGGTAGCTGGCGGGCGCGTCGTCGATGACGCCGGGCGAGAAGAGAACGAAAAAGTTGATGCGCATGGAATTCCATTCGAGGGAGCGCAGGCTGCTGACGCGGACTTCCCGCGTGTATGACCCCAGGTCGAAGGTCAGGGTGTCGCCCAGGCGGATGCCGAGCGTCTGGGCCAGTTCTTCTTCGACGGAAGCCTGCGGGCCGGGACGCGCCGAAAACCATTCCCCCGCCGCCAGACGGTTCCATTCCGGCAGGTCGGCGCGCCAGGAAAGGTTGAATTGCCGCTCGATCAGGCGTTGCGCGCGTTCGTCGTCGGGGTAGCGGCTGGCGTCGAGCGCCTGCCCGTTCAGATGCGTGAGCCGTCCCCGGATCATCGGGGCGATGTCCGCCTCGATTCCGGCGGCGGCGAGGCGCGCCGCGAAATCGGCGCGTTGCGCTTCCTGGATGTTGAGGACGAAGCGGTTGGGCGCGTCCGGCGGCGCGGCGTGTTGCCAGGCGCGGGTCAGTTCCCCGCGGATGACGGTGAGGAGGAGGAGCGCCATGATGCCAAGGGCAAGGGCGGCGATGTTGAGGCTGCTCGTCCAGGCGTGGCGCTCCAGGGTGGCCATGGTATAGCGCCAGCGGCTGGAACGCAGGAGGCGGAAAAACAGGCGGAGAACTCCGCGCGCGATGCAGAGGAAGGCGAACAGGGCGGCGAGAAAGGCGATCAGCACGCTCGCGCCAAGGGTGGAATCGTCCGCCAGCCAGAAGATCATGCCAGCCAACACGGCGAATCCCAGGCAATAGGAAAGGCCGAAGGCGAACGAGGGCAGGCCCAGTTCGCGGCGGAGCACCCGCAGGGGAGGGACTTCGCGCAGGCGGACGAGCGGCGGCAGGGCGAAGGCGAGGAGGAGCAGGATGCCCAGGCTCGTCCCCTGGAGGAAGGGCAGGATGCTCGGCGCGGGCAGGGCGATACCGAGCGGCTCGGTCAGCAGGCGGTAGAGGGCGAAATGGAAGAGGAATCCCAGCAGCGATCCGGCGAGGCTGGCGAGCGTGCCGAGGAGGAGCAGTTCGCCGAGATAGATGCACAGCGTCCGGGCACGGCTGGCGCCCAGGGCGCGCATCAGGGCGACGGCATCCAGGCGGCAGGCGATGAAACGGCGCACCGAAAGCGCGATGGCGATGGCGGCCAGGATGACGGTGAGCAGGCTGGCGAGGCCGAAAAAGCGCTCTCCCTGTTGCAGGGCGCGGCGCGTTCCCTGCTGTCCGCCCTCTTCCAGCCGTTCGCCGCGCGCGAGGCGTTCGGACAGCCATGTGGAAAAACGGGCGATGTCTTCCCGCTCGCCGGCAAACAGATGCCGCCATTGCAGGCGCGCGCCTTCCTGCATCAATCCCGTCGCGGGCAGGTCGGCGAGGTTGAGCATCAGGCGCGGCGAGAGGGCGACGAAATTCATGCCGCGGTCGGGTTCCAGCAGGATATAGGCGGCAAGGCGGAAATGCCTTTCGCCCAACTGGACTTCGTCGCCCAATCCGACGCGCAATTCCCGCGCCAGGCGCGGCTCCATCCATACCGCGCCGCTTTCGGGCGCGCCGCGATGGACGACGCCTTCCCCGCCGGGCGTCTCGCTCAGGCGCAGTTGCCCGCGCAGCGGATAGGCGGCGGCGACGGCCTTGATTTCCGCCAGGACGAGACGTGTCTGGCGCGCTTCTTCCGCGTTCGTTCGCGCTTCGTTTTTCCCCTTCGCGATGACCATGCTGGGAAAGCTGACGGTCCGCGTTTGCGCCAGCCCTTGCCGCGCCGCTTCCCTTTCAACGTCTTCCCGTATTTCCCGGTCGGAACGCAGGACCAGATCCGCCCCCTGCAATTGCCCGACCTCGCGCTCCATCGCCAGTTTGAGACGGGCGGAAAGAAAACCGACCGCCGTAACCGAAGCAACCGCCAGCACCAGCGCAACGACCAGAAGACGCAACTCGCCGGTGCGGGCATCGCGGCGGGCAACGGAGAACAGGAGACAGAGGACAGAGGACAGCGAGGGCGCTTCGTGGCCGGTGTTCGGTGGTCGCTTGTCTGGCATGATGTGCTCCGTTGGGTTTTCCGATGCGGGCGCAACGCCGCTCTGTTTTCTGAAGCCGTTCAGTGTAATGCCATTTTCTTGATAGTCCAGGTTCTTCATGCTATCGGGTGCAAACCAAAGTGGAGGAAACCTGTGCGTTCACCTCCAACCTCGTCATTGCGAGGCGCGTAGCGACGTGGTTTCGTAGGTTGGATGAGCCGAAGGCGTAATCCGACGTTCGTTCATTACCGGCGCGAAGCGCTGCTATTTTTGATTTGCGATGCTGCGCATCGTATGGGTTGAAATGTCGGATTGCGCTTCGCTTATCCAACCTACGAAACCAACCCACGCTTTGCCTGGCAGGGGTTTCCCCTGCGGATTCGCGTGTTTTCGTTCAGCAAACCACGCGCAATCCATCCTTCGCGCAGGAAACATGCGGCGGGAGTTGCGCGGCGGGAGACTGGAGCCAGGCATCGAAGCCGTGGCCGATGTGGGTGAGCAGGGTTTGTGCGGGAGAGAGGGCGGCGATGGTTTGCAGGGCGCGGGTCAGGTCGTTGTGGTTGCGCGGGGCGGCCGGTTGGGGCGGGAAGGCGCAATCCAGTACCAACAGGTCGAGGCGGCATTTTTTCAGATAG
>JAITDH010000020.1 GCA_031282665.1 Zoogloeaceae bacterium
AATGGTTTCCGTAACGAACGGAAGCGAAAGGAAAATGGGCGCGAGCAAAGCCAGGATCGCGGCGATCCGATGTCCGCGCGAAATACCCCACAGGCAGGCGAACAGGAACATGAGGAGCGGAAGCGAGTAGATAAACACGATGAACGGCAGCAAATGGCCAAGCTCGTGACCGGACGGAACCAGGAAGTTCGCCAGATTCAAGAACACGAGCAACACCATGAATCTCGCCAGGAAACGCAAGGCCCGCAACCCCCTCTTCATCCTGGCGGGCATGGGTGGCAGTACGGAAAGTGCGGGTGGTGTAGAAGATGTGGGAAGATCGGCGGACATTGGCTTTTCCCAAGCGTCAGGAATAGGCCGCGGCAGTCCGGCCCTGCGCGCGCAGGATTGCGTTTTTCTCCTCGCGCGCCCTTTCCACCCAATCGCAGACGGCGGGCGCTTCGTCCTGCCCGTAACGCCGTTCGATGTCGTCATAACTGGCGATGACGCTCTCGATGGGAATGCCCTCCCGCTGGCGCAGGACGGCGACCGCCTCGAACAGCGCCCTCGCCTCCTCCGCATGCAACCGCGCTCGGCGGTGCCGCTGTCGTGCGCGCCATTTCCCGAAGCATTTTTCGGAACATGCCTTGCGGCATTCGTTGAAAAGGGAAAGAACGCGGGGAAAGGGATTCGCCGCGCCGAAGGCCAGCGGCCAGGCAGCCACCAGCACCGCCAGCATGAAGAGCCGAAAAAGGATGATGAACCAGAGGAACCAGGCATCCGCCTCATGGCTGTCGTCCATGAGCGTCATGCTGCCAATGGCGATGACCTCCGTAACGAGCGGCAGGGAAAGAAAGACGGGCACGAACAGCACCAGGATCGCCGCGACCCGATGCCCGCGCGAAATCCCCCACAGGCAGGCGAGCATGAACGCCAGCAGGGGAACCGCGCCAACCATCACGAGAAACGGAAAAAGCGCCGCGAGACGGACGGCATCCTGGAAGCCGGCAAAATTCAGGAGCGCAAGCATCGCGACGAGTCCCGTCAGGAGCAACAAGGCACACAACCCCACCTTCATCCTGGCGGACATGAGATGGGTCGCAGGCAGGGGAGCAAGCGCGGGAGGCATCGGATTATTCAAGCGTCAAATGCCGGATTCTAGCACCCTCCGACGATCGGCATACGGACCCACAAAATTACGCTTGCACTCTCCAAACTCCCGCGCTACATGGTTCGCTCTCTTGCCCTTCATGTACCTCACTACCCGCGATACCGCGTACTTCGGAGGTATCGACAACAGCATATGAACATGCTCTGCCATCAGATGCAATTCCCTTAAATGTCAAACTTTTACTGTCTCCCCGGCAGAGTCGGGAGATTTCCCTTTTTATTAACTGTAACCCCCGCCACCCCTGTTCCCTAATCCATTGTGTTTGTGGCAGAATGGCAAGCGACTCAATATTCTCAAGGTATTACCATGCTCGACCGGGAAGGTTTTCGCCCGAATGTCGGCATCATTCTATGCAACGCCAAAAACGAGGTCTTCTGGGGTAAACGGATTCGCGAACATTCCTGGCAGTTTCCGCAGGGTGGCATCAAGAACGGGGAAACCCCGGAAGATGCCATGTATCGTGAACTGCACGAGGAAGTCGGCTTGAAGCCCGAGCACGTCGCCATCCTCGGCAGGACCAAGGGCTGGTTGCGTTATGAGGTGCCGACCCAGTGGATCAAGCGCGAATGGCGCGGTTCCTACCGTGGACAAAAGCAGATCTGGTTCCTGCTGCGTCTCATCGGACGTGACAACGACATATCCCTGCGCGCCAGTTCCCATCCGGAGTTCGACGCCTGGCGCTGGCACGATTACTGGGTGCCGCTGGATACGGTCATCGAATTCAAGCGCAATGTCTATTTGCAGGCCTTGAACGAGCTTTCGCATTTCATCGGCATCCGGCAAAAGGGCAAGGCGGAACAGACGCAGGCGCCACGGAAAAAAACGGAAGACGCGCTTTCATGAAACCGCGTTTTTCTCCTTTTTCCCTGACCGTTTTCCTGGCTGTTTTCCTGTTCGCCTGCGCGTCCGCCCGCGCCGAGGACATCTTCACCAAGAACTCGCAGAAAACCTATACGACGGACGAGGCCGAGGCCAATGCCTGGAAGGAAAACGCCGTCGAGCTTCCTCCCTATCCGCAGGACGCGGATTTCTACAGCTTCTATGTCAGCCCGAGCGCGACCAACCGTTTCTATGTCGATACCGCGCATATCGTCCTGGGCAGCGACGGCGTGGCGCGTTATACGCTCCTCATCATCAGCCCCGCCGGCATCCGGAACGTCAGCCACGAGGGAATGCGCTGCGAAACCCGCGAGCGGCGCACCTACGCCCTGGGCCGCCCGAACGGCGAATGGTCGCCCGCCCGCGGCGCGCGCTGGGTGCCCGTGCGCGAGGCGACGACCAATCGCCACCACGCGGCGCTGTTCCAGGAATTTTTCTGTCCCAACAGCATCATCGCTCCCCGCCTGGAGGAAGTCGTCCGCGCCATCCGGAAGGATGGGGAACCGCTGGCGCGCTGAATCCGCCTTTCCCGCATTGGATATATCATGGAACTTGCCGCTTGGTTTTTCGACCTGATCCTGCATCTGGATCAACATCTGGACGTCCTGACCAGGGAGTACGACGTCTGGATATACCTGATCCTCTTTGCCATCGTCTTCTCGGAAACCGGCTTCGTGGTCACGCCCTTCCTGCCGGGCGATTCCCTCCTCTTCGTCGCCGGCGCGCTGGCGGTGAGCGCCGCGGGGGAAAGCGCGGCGGGCATGAATATCTGGGTGCTGACGATCACCCTCTCGGCGGCCGCCATCCTGGGCAATACGCTGAATTACCATATCGGGCGCTTCATCGGGCCGAAGGTATTCCAATGGGAAAATTCCCGCTTCTTCAACCGCTCGGCGCTCGTGAAGACGCAGGAGTTCTACGCGCGGCATGGCGGGAAAACCCTGGTCATCTCCCGTTTCCTGCCGCTCTTTCGCACCTTCGCGCCCTTCGTCGCGGGCGTCGGCGCGATGCCTTACGGGCGTTTCGCCCTCTTCAACGCCTGCGGCGCGATTGCCTGGGTGTTTTCCCTGTGCTTCGCGGGCTACTGGTTCGGCAACCTGCCCTGGGTGCGCCGGAATTTTTCCCTCCTGATCCTCGTCATCATCGCCTTCTCGCTCCTGCCGATCCTCTTCGCGTGGGTCAGGGCGCGCATCCGGCAAAGAAAATCATGCGAGGCGACGTAGATTCCTCCCGGCGGCATATCCTTTCCGCCTTCTGCGCCCTTGCCCTGC
The DNA here is from genome assembly GCA_031282665.1 of Zoogloeaceae bacterium. The sequence goes on from JAITDH010000020.1 coordinate 3,301, forward strand.
TTCCCCTCCTTCCGGGTTGCGCGACCCAGCGCAATGCCAAGGGAGAAGAGGAAACCCGCTTCGACCCGAAATATCTCGCCAAGACGGAGATCGACCGGGTGCTCGACACCAGCCTGGAACAGGTGAGGGAAACGCTTTTCCTCCTCGCGGAAAAGTTCTACCGGCGCAATCCCCGCGAATGGCGAAAGGCGGGCTTCGGCGATCTGGAAAGCGCGCTGGCGGCGTTGCGGGGCTTCCGGGAAAAGGCGCCGCGCGAAATCGGGGAAAGGAAGGAAGGCCCGGCGGCCTTGCAGGCGTTCGCGCCGGATTATCCGGGCGACCGGGTGGCGGCCCTGATGTATGGCCTCCTGACCATGATGGACGCCGCTTTCGAATACAAGGACGAGTTTTTCATGCTGGATTCCCTGAACGCGCAGAAACTCTACAACTGCGCACGCAACATGGAAATCGCCATGTGGAAGCTCGCTTCCTCGCGCGACGCTGCCGGGCAGCCCCTGCTCCTTGCCAATGAACTGGGCGAGACGCGCAATCTTTCCTTCGAGCGGGAATTCGGCAGGATCACCGGCGTCCTGGATCTCCTCGCCCGCATCGTCGCCGATCGCAGCGGGCGGACCATCACCCGCGTCACGCAATCCCTGGCAACTTCCTTTTTCCTTCCCGTGGGCATGTTGAAATGAAGCGCATCGTCATCCTGATTTCCGGCCGTGGCAGCAATATGGAAAGCCTCATCGAAGCCGCCCGGCAGAACCGGCTCGGCGAGGCGCGCATCGCCGCCGTCCTCGCCAACAGGGCCGACGCCAGGGGCCTCGCCATCGCCGCGGCGGCTGGCTTGCCGACCGGTGTCGTCGAGCATCGCGCCCATCCCGACCGGGAAAGTTTCGATGCCGCGCTCGCCGCCGCCATCGACGCCCATTCCCCCGATCTCGTCGTGCTGGCGGGCTTCATGCGCATCCTGACGGAAGGCTTCGTCCGCCATTACGCCGGACGGCTGCTGAACATCCACCCTTCCCTCCTGCCCGTCTTCCCCGGCCTCGACACCCACCGCCGCGCCCTGGCCGAAGGCGTCCGCCTGCATGGCTGCACGGTGCATTTCGTCACCCCCGACCTCGACCACGGCCCCATCATCGTCCAGGCCGCCGTGCCCGTCCTCGACGACGACGACGAAGAACGCCTGGCCGCCAGGGTGCTGGCGCAGGAACACCGGATCTATCCCCTGGCCGTGCGCTGGTTCGTCGAAGGGCGCCTGGAACTGGCGGGAAACCGGGTGCGGGTGCGGTTGTCCGCCGGAGCGCGGGAAGCAGCCTTGATCGCGCCCTGCGCGGTGGAATGACAGCCGGGAGCCACTGATGACTCCGATCGAATTCTGCCATTCTCCGGAGCGAAGCGACGTGGCGATGGTTCAGCGTAGGTTGGATAAGCGCAGCGTAATCCGACATTCGTTCCTTACCGGCGCTTGCGCCGCTATTTTTGATTTGCGATGCTGCGCATCGTGGGGAACGAATGTCGGATTACGCCTTCGGCTTATCCAACCTACGCCATCTGGACTGACAGTCAGGAGCCGCTGATGACTTTGATCGAAATGTTGGTGTTCCTGTTTTTTGTAGGCGGCGGCGCATACGGAGGTATCTCGATTGCTGCCGCTCTCGGCGCTGGTGTTCTCGGCGTGGCAATAGGCGCGCTTTCCGGCGCATTCTTCCTGTTTGTTGTCCTCCCGTTAGGCTTTTATTGGCAAGACAAACACACGCCCGTTTGCGTTTGTGGCGCACAATTTTCCGACAACTCGCATGACTCAACCTATACCTGCAACGCTTGCAACCAATCCTACCAGTTCATCAAGGGCGATTTGGTCAGCCTCATCTCACCAGATGGCACGCTCATTCCTTACATGCGCCGCGACTTTTGGTGTTACTGGCGGCCAGTTTCGACCTCACGCTCCAGTGAGACGCGCACTCCCGAGCTTCCACGATAAACCCGTGCCGCCATGCCGCGCTTCTCGCTTGCACGTCCGCTATCTCGTCTACGGTCCCGTCTGCCCGTCACCTTCCTGCTCGCCCTCCTCCTCTCCGTCCTGCTCCATTTCCTGACCTTCGGCGGCCTGGAGGCGTTCATCCAGAACTGGCGGCAGGCGGATGAAGTCCCCAGGACACCCTCCCTGCAAGCGCGCCTCGCTCCCCGGCCGGTCGTTCGGCGTCCACCTCCTCCCCGGCCGCCCTCCCCCGCCATTCCGCAACCGCAGCCGCAAAGCCAACCCGCGCCATCCGAGGAAAGCCAGGAGAAAACGCCCGGCGACACGCCGCCCATCATGGAAGAAGCGGAAGAAGCATCGAACGGCCTTGCGGAAAACGAGGTCGATGTGTCCACAGGCACGGAGGTGGTCGCGGACGCGGAAACGGACGGCTGGCCCGATCCGCCGCCCTTCCTGCCCATCCCCATCCTTGTCGAAGCGGGCAGTCCCCGCCCCTCCCCCAGCGAACCCCTGGAACTGGAACTGGCCGACGGCAGCATCCTTCCCTGGCAGGGCGAAATCGAATACCGCGTCTATCGCGGCGACACCGGCATCGGCAAGGGGCTTTTCACCTGGGAATTCCGCGCGGACCAGTACCGCCTCTTCTCCCGCCTCGAAACCACCGGCCTGGTTTCCCTCTTCCGGCCGATTCGCATGGACACGGAAAGCCTCGGCGTCATCCTCGACGACGGTTTCTATCCCGTGCGCTACCGCCAGCTTCGCAACGGACAGGCGAACCGGGCGGCGGATTTCGACTGGGCGGAACGCCAGTTGCGCATGGGATTGGAAGACTCGCCGGAGAAGCAAAGCGTGCAACCCCTGCGCCTGGAAAGCCAGGATGTCCTGAGCCTGCAAGCCCAAATCATGCTCTGGCCGGTACAGGGGCCGGAAGAGCCAGAAGAGCCGCAGGAGCCGGAGGAAAACGAGGATGCCCCCCGGGAAGCCGAAATCTGGATCGCCACCGGCGAACACTACGAAGCCTTCCGCCTCGTCATGCTCGGCGAAGAAACGCTCAACGTGCCCGCCGGCACCTACGCCACCCTCCACCTGCAAATCGACGGGCGCACGACCACCGATTTCTGGCTGGCCAGGGATTTCCACATGCTCCCCGTGCAAATTCGCTTCCGCGACAAGAAGGACGATGTTTACGAAGAACGCATGACCCGTTTCCAGCTTGCCGCCCCTTCCAATTCCAGAAAACCATCCACCGAATCTTCCACCAAACCTCAGCCATGAAACCCGCCCTCCTCGCCCACGCCCAGAACGTCCTCGCCCAGCTTCTCACCTTCGAATATCCCGCGGACGGCACCCTTTCCCGCTATTTTCGCGCGCATCCCAACATCGGGCACAGCGAGCGCGGCTTCATCGCCGAGACCTGCTTCGCCATCCTCCGCCGCCTGCGCACCCTGCGCGCCCGCGCGGGCGGAGCGGAGGCGACGCCGCGGCATCTCCTGCTCGCCGCCCTGGCAAGCCAGGGACACAACCTGCGCGAACTCGAACCGCTGTTGAAAAAAGGCGAGGCCGCCTGGTTCGCCGCCGTCAAATCCTTTTCCGGCGAACAACTCTCCCCCGCCGAACGCCTCGATCTGCCGGACTGGCTGTACGAACGCCTGCAAGCGCGCTTCGGGGAAGAACTCCTCCCCCTCGCGCAATCGCTCAACCAGCCCGCCCCGCTGGATCTGCGCGTCAATCTCCTGAAAACCAGCCGCGATGCCGTCCTCGCCGCCCTTGCCGAAGACGGCATCGCCGCCAGCGCCGGGAGCCTTTCCGCCTCCGCCATCCGCCTCGCCGGAAAGCCCGCCCTCGCCCGCCATCCCCTGTTCCTGCAAGGACATGTCGAAGTCCAGGACGAAGGCAGCCAATTGCTCGGGCACATGCTCGCCCCCCGGCGCGGGGAAAAGGTCGCCGACTTCTGCGCCGGCGCGGGCGGGAAAACCCTCCTGCTCGGCATGCTGATGCACAACACCGGCCGACTCTACGCCTTCGACGTCGCCGCGAAAAGACTGGAAAAACTGAAACCCCGCCTGGCGCGTTCCGGCCTTTCCAACGTCCATCCCATCTGCCTGGAATCGGAACGCGATACCCGGCTGAAACGCCTGGCCGGCAAGATGGACAGGGTCCTGGTGGACGTCCCCTGCTCCGGCCTCGGCACCCTGCGCCGCAACCCCGACCTCAAATGGCGGCATTCGCCGCAAAGCATCCAGGAACTCGCCGCGCGGCAACGCGACATCCTCGCCGCCGCCGCCCGCCTGACCCGCCCCGGCGGACACCTGCTCTACGCCACATGCAGCCTGCTTGCGGAAGAAAACGAGGCGATCACCAACGCCTTCCTCGCCGCCCACCCGGATTTCACCTCCCGCGAAGAACGGCAATTCTTCCCGCATACCCACGGCACGGACGGGTTTTATGCCCGGCTGATGCAAAGGGCGTAGGGGAAGCCTGCCAGTTCATTGGGTGCAAGTAAAAGCGGAGGATGATTCACCGCCGCCGTATGGCATTGATGGTCTCTTCATCCTTCAAATCGAACTCGACCGTATCGTCGACCTTCAACCCTTGCAGCAAGGCGGGGTCGGAAACGGTAAAGGGCATGGTCATTGCGGGCCAGTTGAGCGCCGCGATGGGGCCGTGGGCGAGGGTGAGGCGTTGCTTTTCATGGTCGATTTTCTTGACGACGCCCTGGCCGCTGGCGATGGGGGGTTTTGTGTTGTTTGCGGCCTGTGACGAGGTGGCGGCGTGGTGATCGTGTTGTGCCAGTGCGGACGGGGCGAAAGCAAGCACAAGTGCCGACAGGCAGGCGGTGGCGAGGCCGGTTTGGCGGGTTTTCGGTTGCGGTTTCATGAAAAGTTCCTTTTACGATTGAGGTTGAGGGTGAGACAAAAATCTTCTCGCTTCCCGGCGGCGCAAGAGAAGATAGAGCGCCGGAATGACGAAGAGGGAAAGAAGCGGCGCGGAGATCATGCCGCCGATCATCGGGGCGGCGATGCGGCGCATGACCTCAGACCCCGCGCCTTGGCCCAGAAAGATGGGCAAGAGTCCGGCGACGATGACGGCCACGGTCATCGCCTTGGGGCGCGCGCGTTGCACCGCGCCTTCGCGGATGGCGGCCAGCAGCAAGGCTTCGCGCTCAGGGCCAGGGCGCGTTTGCCAG
>JAITDH010000027.1 GCA_031282665.1 Zoogloeaceae bacterium
TGATCGGCGCCTGGATTTCGGACATCCTGCTCTTCCTCTTCGGCTTTTCCGCCTGGTGGTGGGTTGTATTTGCCTTCCTCCTGATTTTCCGGGGTGTACGCCGGGGATACAGCGCCGGAGACGTTCCGAAAACAGAAGAAAAAAATACCCATTCCCCCCTGCTCCTGCTTGCGGGCGCGGGATTTCTGCTGCTCATCACCGCCAGCGCGGCGCTGGAACACCTGCGTCTCCATTCGTGGGGGTTGCAACTTCCTTCACAACATGGCGGCGTGATCGGACAACTGCTCGGCGTCGCCTTGATGCAAAAGATCGGCTACACCGGCGCGACGATGGCTTTTCTGCTGTGCATGGCGATCGGCTGGAGCGTGTGCTCCGGCATGTCCTGGCTCACCTTTGCCGAAAACCTGGGAAAACTGCTGGAAAAGGGCGCGCTCACGCTTTATGGTTATTACGAGTACTGGCAGGACAGGCGCATCGGACGCAACATCGCCGAACGGCGCGAGGCGGAAGTGGAAGCCCAGAAGCATCGTCCCGATTATCACGAACCCGTCCTGATCGAGCCGTTGCCCGCGCCACCCGTCATTCCGGTTTCGGTCGCGGCGAAAACGCGCATCGATCGGGAACGGCAAGCGCCGCTGATTCCCACGGCCGTGGTCGGCGGGCAGTTGCCGCCGCTGCATCTGCTGGATGCGGCCTCCACGCAGAGCGTAGCGCCAGCGGCGGATACCCTGGAATTCACCTCCCGTCTCATCGAGCGCAAACTCGCCGACTTCGGCGTCAAGGTGAAGGTGCTCGCGGCGCTGCCGGGGCCGGTCATCACCCGTTATGAAGTCGAGCCGGAGGCGGGCGTCAAGGGTTCGCAGATCGTGGGCCTTTCCCGCGATCTGGCGCGGGCGCTGGCGCTGGTTTCCATCCGCGTGGTGGAAACCGTTCCGGGCAAGACCTGCATGGCCCTGGAACTGCCCAATCCCAAGCGGCAAATGGTGAAACTCACCGAAATCATCGCCAGCGAAGCCTGGAACAAGATGACCAGTCCCCTGACCATCACTCTGGGCAAGGACATCGGCGGTCAGCCAATCGTGGCCGACCTTGCCAAGATGCCGCATCTGCTGGTCGCGGGGACGACCGGCTCCGGCAAGTCGGTCGGCGTGAACGCCATGATTCTCTCGCTCCTCTACAAATCCGAGCCGGATACCGTGCGCCTCATCCTGATCGACCCCAAGATGCTGGAACTTTCGATCTACGAAGGCATCCCGCACCTGCTCGCGCCCGTCGTCACCGACATGAAGCAGGTCGCCAACGCCCTGAACTGGTGCGTGGAAGAAATGGAAAAACGCTATCGCCTGATGAGCGCGCTGGGCGTGCGCAATCTGGCGGGGTTCAACAGCAAGGTTCGGGAAGCGCAAAGGCGCGGCGAATACATCGGCAATCCCTTCACCCTCACCCCGGAATCGCCGGAACCACTCACGCCCCTGCCCTACATCGTCATCATCATCGACGAACTCGCCGACCTGATGATGGTGGTCGGCAAGAAAGTGGAAGAATTGATCGCGCGCCTTGCGCAAAAAGCGCGGGCCGCGGGTCTGCATCTGATCCTGGCCACCCAGCGCCCCAGCGTGGATGTGATTACCGGTCTCATCAAGGCCAATATTCCCACCCGCATTTCCTTCCAGGTTTCCAGCAAGATCGACTCGCGCACGGTGCTCGACCAGATGGGCGCGGAGAACCTGCTGGGTCAGGGCGACATGCTCTATCTCGCGCCGGGTACAGGCTATCCAACGCGGGTACATGGCGCGTTCGTGGCCGACGACGAGGTGCATCGCATCGTCGAATACCTGAAACAGACCGGCACGCCGGAATATGTGGAGGACATTCTCACCGGAGGAAATTCCACGGATACGGCGGAAGGTGGCGGCAACGACGAGGAACTGGAAGCCGACCCGCTTTATGATCAAGCCGTCGCCGTGGTGCTGAAAACCCGCCGCCCCTCGATTTCACTGGTACAGCGCCATTTGCGCATCGGCTACAACCGCTCCGCGCGCCTCATCGAAGCGATGGAAATGGCCGGTCTCGTCTCCCCGGCGGATGGACAGGGAAAACGCGAGGTGCTCGTCCAAACGCCAGGAGAAGAATGATGACCGCTGTTTTTCCCCCGCCGCGCGCGGGTTTTTCGCGCTATCTGGGCTGCATCCTGCTGGCAGCCAGCTTTTTGCTCGCCGCCAACGCCCAGGCGGGCGCGATTGAATCGCTCAAGCGATTCCTTGCCAATACCACGAGTTTTTCCGCCGATTTCTCGCTTTCCGTCTGGTCGGAATCCCGGCGTGGGGAAACCCGCTCCGAAGGAAGTCTTGCGCTGCAAAAACCAGGCAAGTTTCGCTGGGAAGTCGATCAACCCTATCCGCAACGCATCATCGGCAATGGCGAAAAAATCTGGATTTACGACCCGGATCTGGCTCAGGTTTCCATCCGCCGCATGGGCGCGGCCATAGGCGCGACCCCCGCCGCCCTGCTCGTGGGCACGGAAGCAACACTCAAGAATTTTGCCTTGCGCGAAGCCGGGACGATGGAAGAACTGGAATGGCTGGAAGCACAGCCGAAAAACCAGGAATCCGGCATTGCGCGCATCCAGTTGGCTTTCACCGCCAAGGGCACGCCCGCCGCCATGCGCCTTTTCGACAATTTCGGACAAATCACCACCAT
>JAITDH010000040.1 GCA_031282665.1 Zoogloeaceae bacterium
GCGCCTTACCCTCCGGGGGCGAAATTTGGCGGGAAGTTACAATGGGGCAAGTTAGCGGTGAATGTTTCAGTGAATTCTCGGAAAAGCACCTAACTGATTCTGCCATCAAGGTTTTTCGCGCTTTTCCACAAAAGCTGTGGATAAGTCTGTGAATAGAGACGGGAAAAAGAGTAAAAAACCTGTCACAGATAGGATTTTCCGTCCCTGCCCAAAAAACAGGCGATGCATAAAATCGTGCAAAAACAATGGTTTGGATCATGCTCCGGTTTGTCAAGAGACTTCGGCGGGAAGAAACAAAAAATTCGAGCGTAATGTGCATAAGCTGGAATGAAAGACCTTCCCGCAGGGGGCGAAAAATGCCGAAAACAAGGCTTGTCCGGGGTCAGAGGGCAGAAGACAGAGGACAGAGCGGCCGCTGGCGCGGCCTTTGTCGTCTGTAATCTGTAATCAGAAAACCCGCGGCCAACTGACTACTGATCCACAGACTACAAAGCGAGCGCTCAGTCCTCTGTCTTCTGTCTTCTGTCCTCTATCCTCTGCACCCGGAAATCCTGCGTCATGGGCAATTGCCAGAAGGCTTGCCGCGCGGCGGTTTCCGAGAAACACGCTTGCAGGCGCGCCAGGTTGTCGTGCGTGCGGACGAGGCGCGTCTCGGCGTTTTCTCCGGCGCGGGCGGTCAGTTTTTCCGCCAGCGCGGCGCTGTCCCGCAAGGGGAAGAGATCGTCCGCGCCGGCCACCTCCCGCCCGCCGCCGCAATCGGTGCATAGAACCGGCACCTCCGCCGCCATCGCTTCCAGGAGCACCATGCCGAAAGGTTCGTGGTCGGAAGTCAGGGCGAAAAGATCGAAGGCGCGAAAATAACGCCGCCCGTTTTCCACCTGGCCGAGAAAACGCACCGAGGCCGCGATGCCCAGGCTGGCGGCCAGCGCGGCCAGCTTTTCCCGCAGGCGGCCGCTGCCCATCAGGACGAGCAGGCTGCCGGCGGGCAGGCGCGGCAGGGCGAGGGCGAAGCCGCGCAGCAGGGTGTCCTGGTCCTTGTCGGGATGCAGGCGTCCGACATTGCCCACGATCCAGGCGGCGGACGGCAAACCCAGCGCGTCACGCGCCGCCATGCGGGAAAGGAGGTCCTTCCGGGCGGCGCTCACGTCGAGACGGTTGTAGAGAAAGCCGACGCGTTCGGGAGCGAGGAAAGGCAGGCTGGCGCGCAGATCGTCGCGCACGGCGCGGGAAACGCCCAGCAGCGCCAGCCGTCGCCGGAAAAGGCGGACGAGCAGACGCCGCGCCACTCGTCGGTAATCGCCAAAGGCGTGATGGATGCCGATGACCGGCAGATTCGTCGCCCACAGGGCGACATGGATCGGCTTGAAACGGTGCGCCAGGCAGAAGCGGAAATCGCGCTGGGCGGCGATCCGCTTCAGGTCGCGCATGGCGGCGAGCTTCAGGCCGCGCACCGCCTTGCTGTCGTAGCCGAGGAAAATCACCTCGTCGGACGCCGAGCCCAGCCGCGCCGCTTCGCAGGGCGTGCCGGTCAGGTAAACGGTGCACACCCGGTAGGGCGTATCCGCGAACAGGGCGGCATACTGGCGGGCGCAATCCAGGAAAGGCGCATCGTAGCCGTGGCAAAACTGGAGCACCCAGGGGAAATCTTCGGCGGTTGACATGGATGGCGTGGCGGAAACCCGCGCCCTACGGCTTGCGCGCCGGCGTCTTGCCGGGTTTCTGCCGGGGCAGGCGATAGGTGGAAGCATCGCGCGTGGGCGCCTGCGGCTCGTGCACGATCTTTGCCTTTTGCTTGCCCGGATCGTCGGGATCGGCGGTGATTTCCAGGGTCGTGACGCGCGGCGGGGCGCTGCGCTCGACCGATTGCCGGGCGTAGCGGGCGCGCAGGGCGGCGATGTTGCGGTCGATCGTGTCGGGCGAAATGCCCCTGGCGATCAGGTAGCGGCGGTCGCGCAGCAGTTTGTCCAGTTCCGGCGGGACGGGTTCCGAACGGGTATCGCTGCCCCAGTTTTCCTTCGGCTGGCTGGCGGCGGCGATGAATTCCTCCGGACTGCCGATCATGCGCGCCACGGCGGTCTGGTTGAAACGCATCGCCCATTCCATCGCCCCGTCGCCCCACTGGTTGCGCAAATCCTTGTTCGCCCCCTGCTCGATCAGCTTGCGGGCGATATCCGGGTGCCCGTCGTAGATCGCCATCATCAGGGGCGTCGAGCCGTTCGGGCTGCGGGCGTCGATATCGGCCCCCCGCGCCAGCAGGTAATCCGCCAGATCCTTCTGTCCGGCAAAGGCGGCGTAATGGAGCGCCGACCATTTCCCCGCCGGGCGGTTGAGCTCCGCCCCGCGCGCGAGCAGCCATTCCACCACCTCGCGGCGGCCCTTCCAGGCGGCCAGCAGCAACGCCTGCTCGCCCGCCCCGTTTTCCAGATTCACGTCCGCGCCGTATCGGTGGAAGAGTTCCATCATCGGCAGATTTCCCTCCCAGGCGGCGATCATCAGGCCGCTGCCGATGCGGTCGGCCAGGTAATCCGGCGGCAGGCCCTGTTCCAGCCATGCCTTCGCCTGCGCCAGATCGCCCACTTCCATTGCCACGCCGAACCGGATCGGTTCCGGTAGGATAAAATCCCTGTTCGCGCCTGTTTCCTCGCCCACGGCAAAGGACGCCTGGAAAGCCTGGAAAACAAGCAAGGTCATCCACGCCAATCTTTTCAGCCAGTCCGGAAATTTTTTACACCGCATGAAAACTCCCCGCGCTCCCCGCGCTTTTCTTGCTCAACAAAATCGACCAGGGCGGATTTTCGCATGAACCAGCCCCGGGCTGTTGCCTTCCCTTCCTCCCCTGCCGCGTCTCCTTCGCCTCTTTCGCTCCCCCGCCACAGCCGCCACGGCCACCATAGCCACACGGCCTTTGCCGGCGCCCTTCTCTTGTCGATCCTGCTGCACATTGCCCTACCCGGCGGCGCTTTCCTGCTCGGTTTTCCGCGAACCTCCCCGCCCCCATCCGCCACCATTCCGCCGCCGCTCTCCGCCCGCCTGCAACCGGCGCTCCAGGTCGAGCAGCAACCGGAACTCCTCCTCGACGTCGCGGAGACCTCCCCGCCCTCCTTGCCCGCTCCTGTTCCTGCCGTTCCCGCGCCCGCGCCGGAGCCGCGTCCTTCCTCCTCCCAAGCGCCGCTCGCCCGCCTTGCCGCCGCCGCGCAACGGCAACTCGACCGCCTCGCGCAAGAAGAAGGGTTCTATCCGCTGGAAGCCATCGAAAATCGCTGGCAGGGCGAAACCTGGGTAGAGGTTTTCTTCGACGAAAACGGCCACGTCATCGCGGCCCGCATGGAAGAAAGCAGCGGCTATCCCCTCCTCGACGAAGCAGCCCTGAAAGCCGCGCGCGCCCTGAAAAGCCCGCCCGCCGACGGCCTGGATTCCGTCATCTTGCCGGTGCGCTTCAGGCTGGAAAGGTGAGCGTTTTGCAAAATCTGCTATCCTTTGCCATTGCATTGCGGGAAAGAGTAATGAATTCTATTGCTGTAAAAGTTTCTTTCTATTTTATGGATGGCTTTCTCTTCACGGAGGAAGACCGGATTGGTCGAAAAAATATTCGTGACATTGTACTCGATCCTACCTGT
>JAITDH010000118.1 GCA_031282665.1 Zoogloeaceae bacterium
CTGGCGCCCCTGTTGCGCCATCCGCCGCCGCCGTCCGTGCATGCCTTGCTGTTGTGCGCCCTGTACCGGCTGGAAAGCCGGGAGGACGCGCATACGGTGGTCGATCAGGCGGTCACGGCGGCGGGCGCGTTGCAGGGGGGACGCTGCAAGGGGATGGTCAATGGCGTGCTGCGCAATTTCCTGCGCCGCCGCGCGGATTTGCTGGCGGGCCTGCCGGAAGCGGCGCGCTTCTGCCATCCCGCGTGGTGGGTGGATAGGCTGCGCCGCGCCTATCCGGAGGACTGGCCGGCCATCGTGGCGGCGGGCAACCGGCCGCCGCCCATGGCGTTGCGGGTCAATGCGCGCCGGGTCGGGCGGGAGGAATATCGCCGCCGTCTGGCGGAGGCCGGTATTTCCGCCGCCGCGCGCGGGGAATGCGGCCTTCTCCTGGAAAAGCCCGTGCCGGTGGAATGCCTGCCGGGATTCTTCGCTGGCGAGGTTTCCGTGCAGGACCTGGGGGCGCAGCGGGCCGCCCCGCTGCTTCGGCCGGAGGCGGGCAGCCGGGTGCTGGACGCCTGCGCCGCGCCCGGCGGGAAGGCGGCGCATCTGCTCGAACAGTGCGCGGATCTGCGCCTCGTGGCGCAGGATATCGATCCGTTGCGATGCCGCAAAATCGGGGATAATCTTGCCCGCTTGGGCTTGGCGGCGGAGGCGATCCGTTCCGCCGACGCGAGCCGCCTCGCCCATGACGCCGACGGGAAGGCGGAAATTTTCGACGCCATCCTCGCCGACGTGCCCTGCTCGGCAAGCGGCGTGGCGCGCCGTTTCCCGGATACGAAGTGGTTGCGGCGGGAGGAGGATGTCATGCGTTTTGCCCGCGCGCAGGCGCGCATTCTCGCTTCTCTCTGGCAATCCCTGCGCCCGGGGGGAAAATTGCTTTATGCTACCTGTTCGGTTTTCCCGGAGGAGAATCAGGCGCAGATCCGGCGATTCCTGGCGAAAACCGGCGACGCCGCCCTGTCACACGAAGAGCAATGGTTGCCCGATGGCGAACACGATGGTTTTTATTATGCGCTTTTGCAAAAACGCCCCGGATGATTCCTTCCCGCGCCGCGCGCCCGGGCGGGGACGTCTTTGGCTCCAGGCCCTGGCCCTGGCCTTTTTCCTCTGCGGGGCGCCAGGCGCGTTCGGCGCGCCGGCGAGCGCGAGCGGCATCGAGGTGCTCGATCCGCAACTCTTGCCGGATGAAAACGGCGGTTACACGCTTTCCGCCCAGACGCGCATCGATTTCAACGCCCGCCTGGAAGAAGCGGTCGGCAAGGGGGTGCCGCTCACCTTCCTGCTCGAATTTTCCCTGGAGAAGCCGCGCTGGTACTGGAGCAACCAGGTGTTCGCGCAAAAGACCCTGACCTGGCGCCTGAGCTATCACGCATTGACGCGCCAGTACCGGCTGGCGACCGGCTCCCTGCACCAGTCCTTTCCCGACCTGGCCTCGGCCCTGCGGATGCTTTCCCATGTCCGGCAGTGGCAGGTGGTGGAGGACGCGCTGCCGCCCGGCACGACCCTGACGGCCAGCGTGCGCCTGCGCCTGGATACGGCGCAGTTGCCCAAGCTCTTCCAGGTGGCCTCGCCCTTCGGCAACAGTGATTGGGATCTCGATTCCGGCTGGCAAAGCTGGAAATTCACCGTGCCGGACGAAGCGCAGGAGACGCCCGCGCCATGAAGCGGCTCCTGATGGTTCTCTGCGTCCTGGGCGGCGCGCTGGGCGCGCTGTTCTGGCTCCTGATGCTGGCCTCCACCTCGGCGGACGCGATGGGCCGCCACTATCCCATGATCCTCGCGGCCAACGCCCTGATGGCGACGATTTTGCTGGCCCTGGTCGTCGGGCAGGGGGTGCGCCTCTGGCGGGACATCCGCGCGCAGGTCTTCGGCGCGCGCCTGAAGCTCCGCCTCCTCCTGATGTTCGGGCTGATCGCCGTGATTCCCGGCGTATTGGTCTATGGCGTTTCGATGCAATTCATCACCCGTTCCATCGAAAGCTGGTTCGACGTGCGGGTGGAAAAGGCGCTGGAGTCCGGCCTGAACCTGGGGCGCTCGGCCCTGGATTATTTGCAAAGCGAGCTGGGGCAGCGAGCGCAGGGCATGGCGCACGAGATCAGCGTCCGCTCCGCGAGCGCCCTGCGCGGGCAGCTTTCCCGCCTGCGCGAACAGGCGGCGGTCGATTCCGTCGCGCTGTTTTCCCCCAGCGGGCAATTGCTGGTCAGTTCCCAGCGCGATCTCACCCAGCCCCTGCCGCCCTTGCCCAGCCTGGCGGAATTGCGCAAGGCGCAGGCGGCGGCGGGCTTTTCCGGCATGCGCGGGGAAGCGCCGCTCGTCGTCATCGACAATCACGCCGGCAATGGAAGCGACGGCGCGGAAGACAAACTGCTCCTCAGGGTGCTGGTGCCCATCCCGGTGAGCAGCTTCTTCGAGACGCCGCATGTCCTGCAACTGACGCAAAGCGTGCCGGAGACCCTGAACCGGAACGCCGGGGCCGTGCAGGAGGTCTATGGCGATTACCAGGAATTGCAGTTGGCCCGCCAGGAACTGACCCGCATCTATGCCCTGACCCTGACCCTGACGGTGCTGGTGGCGCTGTTTTCCGCTTTCGTGCTCGCCTTCTTCCTCGCCCGGCGGCTGTCCGCGCCGCTTTCCATCCTCGATGAAGGCACCCGCGCCGTGGCCCAGGGCGATTATTCGCAACGCCAGATCGTCGAGAACGGCGACGAACTGGGGGCGCTGACCCAGTCCTTCAACCGGATGACCCGCCAGCTTTCCGAAGCGCGCCAGGAAACCGAGCGGCATCGCGGCGAACTGGAGGCGGCGCGCGCCTACCTGGAATCCATCCTCGCCAATCTTTCCGCCGGGGTGCTGGTGTTCGACGCGGGCTTCGTCCTGCGCACCCTGAACGAAGGGGCGCTGACCATCCTGGGCGAGGCGCTGACGGAACAGATTTTCCGCAAGGCGGGCGAATGGACGCAGTTTTCCAGCCTGGGGCAGTTGCTGGAGGAACATTTCGCCCGCGCCGACGAGGCGGAATGGCAGGGACAGATCGAGGTGGAGCGCGTGCCGGAAGGCGGCGCCGTCCGCCATCTCCTGTTGCGCGGCACGCGCCTGCCCGATGTTTCGGGCGGCGGGCACGTGGTGGTGTTCGACGACGTGACACAGTTGATCTCCGCGCAGAGGAGCGCCGCCTGGGGCGAGGTGGCGCGGCGGCTGGCGCACGAGATCAAGAATCCGCTGACCCCCATCCAGCTTTCCGCCGAGCGCCTGCAACTGAAGCTCGTCGACCGCCTGGAGGAAAAGGACCGGAACATGCTGGAGCGCGCCACGCGCACCATCATCAACCAGGTGCAGGCGATGAAGCGGATGGTCGACGATTTCCGCGATTATTCCCGCCATCCGGCCCCTTCCCTCGCCCCGCTCGACCTCAACGCGCTCATCAGCGAAGTGCTGGTGCTCTACGAGCATTCCCACGCGGTCATCGCGACGAGGCTCGCCGAAAACCTGCCGCCGGTGATGGGGGACGTCAACCAGTTGCGCCAGGTGATCCACAATCTCCTGCGCAACGGCGAGGACGCACTGGAAAACGTCGCCCAGCCGGAATTGTCCATTCGCACGGAAGCCGTCGAGGGTGGCGTTTTCCTCGAAATCCGCGACAATGGCGCCGGTTTTCCCGCCGACATCCTGCCCCGCGTCTTCGAGCCCTACATCACCACCAAACCGCGCGGCACCGGCCTGGGGCTGCCCATCGTGAAGAAGATCATCGATGAGCACCGGGGAGAAATCAGCATAGATAATGCCCCGGAAGGCGGCGCTTGCGTTAGTATCCGCTTGCCTGTCGGCGAACATCTCGCATTGCATCAGGAAAACAACATTCGTAATAAAGGAAGACACAATGGCTGACATACTGGTCGTAGATGATGAAATCGGCATCCGTGAGCTGCTTTCCGAAATACTGATTGACGAAGGCCATGCCGTGCGCCTGGCGGAAAACGCGACGAAGGCGCGCGAAGCGCGCAACGCGCGCGTGCCGGACCTGGTCCTGCTCGACATCTGGATGCCGGACACCGACGGGGTTTCGCTCCTGAAGGAGTGGGGCACGAACGGGCAACTGACCATGCCGGTCGTGATGATGTCCGGGCACGGCACCATCGACACCGCCGTGGAGGCCACCCGCATCGGCGCGGTGGATTTCCTGGAAAAACCGATCGCCCTGCAAAAGCTGCTCTCCACGGTGCAGAAGGCGCTGAAACACGACCGCATCGGCCTGCGTCCCCCGGCCACCCTCGATACCCTGGCGCACGCCCCCCTCTTCCGCGACCTGAAGAAACGCCTGGAACAATCGGCGGCGAAAAGCCGTTCCCTCCTCATCAAGGGCGGCACCGGCATCATCGTCGAACTCTGCGCGCGCACCCTGCAACGTCCGCGCACACCCTGGCTGGATCTCTTCGACTGCTCCGGCACCCTGAACCAGGAAACCTTGCAGAAAACGGCGGGCGGCCTGATCTACGTCGGCGATCTCGCCACCCTCGGCAAGCTGCAACAGATGAACCTCGCCTTCGCCCTGGAGCGCGCCGCCTACTACAACATCCTGATCGTCGCCGCCACCTCGCAGCCGCTGGAAGCGCTCGCCGCCAAGGCCTGGGACGTGCAGACCCTGAAGCGCATCTCGGAAGTCTGGCTCAACCTGCCCGACCTCGCCCAGCATACCGACGACCTGCCGGAAATCTGCACCTTCTTCTTGAGCCTGATGATCGAGCGCGGGGAAACGCCCCTGCGCCGCTTCTCCAGCGCGGCCCTGAACCTCCTGCGCACCCGCTGGCCGGAGCATGGCGGCGGCGAGGAAGCCGTGTTCTCCCTGTGGGACCAGTTGCAGACGCTGATCCGCAACCTGGCGCTTTCCGCCCTCGAAGAAGAAATCGGCGAGGAAGACCTGGCGCGCTTCCTGCCCAATCCGAAGGAAACGCAGGACATGCTGCCCAAGGAACTGGAAAAGCTCTTCGTCCTGCCCCTGCGCGAAGCCCGCGACGCCTTCGAAAAACGCTATTTCGAGCACATCCTGCGCAGCGAGCGCGGCAATATGACGCGCGTTTCGGAGCGTTCCGGCCTCGAGCGCACCCACCTGTACCGCAAGCTGAAACAACTGGGCGTCGCCGTCGGCAAGCGTCACGGACAGGCGGAATAGCCCGCCGCGCCATGAAAATCATCATCCTCGGCGCGGGCCAGGTCGGTTCCAGCGTGGCGGAAAACCTGGTTTCGGAAGAAAATGACATCACCATGGTCGACTCCGATGGCGAGCGCCTGGCGGCCCTCCAGGATCGTCTCGACCTGCGCGCCGTGGTGGGCAACGCCGCCTACCCTTCCGTCCTGAAGAATGCCGGCGCGGAAGATGCCGACCTCATCATCGCCCTGACCCAGAGCGACCAGACCAACCTGGTCGCCTGCAAGATCGCGCAGAGCATGTTCAACGTCCCGACCCGCGTGGCCCGCCTGCGCTCGCGGGATTTCCTCGAAGACGAGCGGCTGCTCTCCGTGGAAAACTTCGCCGTCGACTTCGCCATCTGCCCGGAACAAATCGTCACCCACTACATCGTCCGCCTGATCGAATTCCCCGAAGCCCTGCAAGTGCTCGATTTCGCCGCCGGCCGGGTATCGCTGGTCGGCGTCCGCGCGCACGAAGGCGGCCTCCTGGTCTCCAAGCCGATCAAGGAAATGCGCGCCCACCTGCCGCTCGGCATGGAAGCCCGCATCGCCGCCATCTTCCGGCACGACAAACCGATCATCCCCGGCGGGGAAGTGTGCCTGCAAGCCGGCGACGAGGTCTTCATCCTCGCCGCCGCCGAGCACATCCGCCCCGTCCTGCGCGAAATCCGCCAGCACGAAATACCGGTGCGCCGGATCATGATCGCCGGGGGCGGCAATATCGGCATGAAGGTCGCCGCCACCCTGGAAGGCCGCTACGAAGTCAAGATCATCGAAACCGACAGGGCGCGCGCCGACTACATCGCCGGCGAACTGAAGGATTCCCTCGTGCTGTACGGCAGCGCCACCGACGAGGATCTGCTGGAACAGGAAAACGTCGCGGAAATGGACATCTTCCTCGCCCTGACCAATTCCGACGAAGACAACATCATGACCGCCTCGCTCGCCAAGCGGATGGGCTGCACGCGGGTCCTCGCGCTCATCAACCGCGGCGCCTATGCCGACATGATGCAGGGCGGGCCGATCGACATCGGCATCTCGCCCGCGCACATTTCCATCGGCGTGCTCCTCGCCCGCGTGCGCAAGGGCGACGTCGCCGCCGTGCATTCCCTGCGCCGGGGCGCGGCGGAGGCGCTGGAAATGGTCGCGCACGGCGACCCGACCAGTTCCCGCGTCATCGGGCGGCGCATCGCCGACATCGAATGGCCCAGGGGCGTCACCGTCGCCGCCCTGGTACGCGACTTCGACCACGTGACGCCCATCGAGGTGCGCGACGACGGAACGGTAGACCGCCGCATGGGACGGGTCGAAATCGCCCACGCCGACTCCATCATCCAACCCGGCGACCACGTCATCGTCTTTTGCGCGAAGAAAAAGCTGGTGAGGAAGGTCGAACAGTTGTTCCAGGTCGGGTTTCATTTTTTTTAGAACAATTTAGTATTCATAAGGCCATTTTTCACACCGGGAGGGTTTGTCATGTCGTCAGAAGAAATCGAGTGGGCCATCGCGCCGCGTTTTGATGAGGTGGAGCGATTTGCCGCCAATGGCCTGGCGCGGGTCAAGGTGGATGGCAAATACGGGTTCATCAACGAGAAAGGCGAGGAAGTCATTCCGCCACGTTTCGACAATATGGATGAATATGGCTTCGAGGCCAATGGTCTGTTGAAAGTCAAGATAGGCAGGAAATGGGGCTTTATCAACGAAAGAGGCGAGGTAGTCATCCCGCCGCGTTTCGGCAATGCGCCGGATAGGCACGGTGAAGGACGCTTTGCCGTCAATGGTCTGGCGAAAGTCAAGGTGGGAGGGAAATGGGGCTTCGTCAATGAAAAGGGAGAAGAAGTCATCCCACTACGGTTCGACTGGGTAGGGGACTTTGCCGACAACGGCCTGGCGCAAGTCAGGGTGGGAGGAAAATTTGGCTTCGTCAATGAAAAGGGAGAAGAAGTCACTCCGCCGCGTTTCGACTTCATATGGGGGGACTTTGCTGCCAACGGCCTGATACTGACCGTGATGGATAACAAATACGGGTTCATCAACGAGAAAGGCGAGGAAGTCATTCCACCACGTTTCGACAAAGCAGAGAGCTTCGCCGCCAACGGTCTGGCGAGTGTCAAAGTAGGTGAGAAATGGGGCTTCATCAATGAAAAGGGAGAAGAAGTCATCCCGCCGCGTTTCAACTGGGTAAGTGCCTTTTCCTCCATCAATGGCTTGGCGAAAGTCGAGGTGGATGGCAAATTCATGTTCATCAACGAGAAAGGCGAGGAAGTCCCACGTTTCGACAATGCAGGTAACTTTGCCGCCAATGGCCTAAAAATGGTCGAGGTGGATGGCAAATACGGTTTCCTCAATGAAAAAGACGAGGAAATCGTCCCGCCACGTTTTGACGATGTGGGGCGCTTCGCCGCCAACGGTCTGGCACGGGTCATGGTGGGGAAAAAATGGGGATTCATCAACGAGAAAGGCGAGATGGTCATCCCGCCCCGTTTCAACGATGCAGGGAATTTTATCGAAGATGGTCTGGCGCGGGTCAAAGTAGGCAGAAAATGGGGGTTCATCAACGCAAAAGGCGAAGAAGTCATCCCGCCGCGCTTCAGCACTGTGTGGCACCCGAACAACAACGGCCTGGCGGCGGCCAAGGAGCAAGGCAAATGGGGATACATCCGGGTGCCTGGAACAGCCCGACTTTGAAACGCATCCGGCCACTGACTACGGACTACAAAGCGCGCAAAGCGCGCGCTCTGTCCTCTGATTCCTGATTCCTGTCTCCTGATTCCTGATCCCTGATAATGGAACGCTTCTTCCCCGTCATCCGCGCCCTCGGCATGTTGCTGGCGCTTTTCTCCCTCACCCTGCTCGTGCCGCTGGTCACCGCGCATTTCATCAACGACGGCGCGGAAACCGCCTACGATCTCGCCTTTTTCGTCACCCTCGGCAGCGGCGTCGCGCTCTGGGCGATCACCCGCCGGCACAAGCGCGAACTCAATGTGCGCGACGGCTTCCTGCTCGTCGTCCTCGCCTGGTCGGCCCTGCCCCTGTTCGCCAGTATCCCCTTCTACACCCAGCTCGACATCGGTTTCGCGCGCGCCTATTTCGAAGCCGTCTCCGGCCTGACCGCCACCGGCGCATCTGCCCTTCCCGACCTCGACGACCTGCCGCTTTCCATCCATCTCTGGCGTTCCCTCATCATCTGGCTGGGCGGCATGGGGCTGATCGTGCTCGCCGTCGCCATCCTCCCCATGCTCGGCATCGGGGGACGGCAGATGTTCAAGGCGGAAATCCCCAGCCCGATGAAGGACACCAAGCTCACCCCGCGCATCGCGCAGACCGCCAAGGGCCTCTGGCTGGTCTACGTCGGCATCACCACCGCCTGCGGCCTCGCCTATCACTGGGCGGGCATGAGCGCCTTCGACGCGCTCTGCCACGCCTTTTCCACCGTTTCCCTCGGCGGCTTTTCCACGCACGGCGCGAATTTCGCCTATTGGAACTCGCCGCTGATCGAGGGCATCGCCATCTTCTTCATGCTGGTCGCCGGGATGAACTTTTCCACCCACTACATCGCCATCGCCGGGCGCGATCCGCGCACCTACCTGCGCGACCCGGAAATCCTCTGGTTCCTCGCCGTCATCCTGTCGAGCGTCCTCCTCGTCACCTTCTACCTCTGGGGCTTCCATTCCTACGACAGCAGCACGACCACCCTGCGCTATGTCGCCTTCAATCTCGTCTCCATCGCCACCACCGCCGGTTTTTCCACCACCGACTACAGCCTCTGGCCCTTTTTCGCGCCCCTGTGGATGCTCTTTCTCTGCAGCTTCGTTTCCTGCTCCGGCTCCACCGGCGGCGGCATCAAGATGATGCGCGCCATGCTGCTCTACAAACAGCTCTACCGCGAACTGCTCCGCGCCATGCATCCCGCCGCCGTGCACCCGGTCAAGCTCGGCGGCCGCTCGGTTTCCCCCAACATGCTCTTCGCCGTGCTGGCGTTCAGCTTCATCTACATGGTCAGCCTGGTGACGCTGACCCTGGTGCTGAGTTTCTCCGGCCTCGAAATCGTCACCGCCTTTTCCGCCGCCGTCGCCTCCCTCAACAACACCGGCCCCGGCCTGTCCCAGGTCGGCCCCGCCGGCAGCTACGCGAACCTCGACCCCTTGCAGACCTGGGTATGCACCTTCGCCATGCTCCTCGGCCGCCTGGAAATCTTCACCCTCCTCGTCGTCCTGACCCCCGCCTTCTGGAAGAAATGAGGGGGGTCAGGAGACAGGGATCAGGGATCGGATGAAAACCGCGTCGAACCATTCGTCATTGCGAAGGCCGCAGGTTCGTGGCAATCCAGATGGCCTGGAGGGGCGAGGCATGCCTCGCCCCCTGCCTTGCCGCTCCAGACACTGATCCACTGCCTGGATTGCCACTTGTGCCGTGCCTCGTCATTGCAGGCGCGAAGCGACGCTTGCGCGTGGAATCTGGATCATTGTACGATCGACGTGCCGGGGGATCGCTCATTATTCATGGAGGTTGCCAATGCTTCGCTTTTTTCTTTTCATGGTTGGTGTGATGGCGGTCGGCACAAGTACGGCTGGAGAGGTTTCGCTGTGCGCCGACACGGTGCCGATCCAGATCATTGATTCAG